>NZ_PSUE01000050.1:0-5602 GCF_002931645.1 Rathayibacter sp. AY2B5
ACCCCACCGCCCCCGGCCCCGCCGGACGCTCCGCTCCCGCCGTCTCAGGCCGTGAGTCCGCCGAACAGCAGTGACACCGTCATCGCGATGACGACCGAGTCGAAGGCGGACGCGATGACGACGTTCGCGCGCACCAGGCGCCAGCCCTCTCTCGAGCGGATCTCGGCCGAGACCGTGGCCACCGTCGTGGACAGCAGGAGCGCGAGGGTCGCGTCGTCACTGAAGTGCGGCGCCTCCTCGAAGGCGAAGCGCCCCTGCGACCGCCGGGGCGACCGCGACTCGAGGCGCAGGCAGGCCTGTGCGACCGAGAAGACCATCAGCACCCTCGAGCTCGCGACGGCGAGCAGGGCGGCGGCGATAGAAGGGGGCTCGCTGCGGAACTCCGTCCTCTGCGCGATCGCCACCGTGACCGCGATCGCCACCGTGATCACGATCGCCGGCACCGCCGCCGACAGCGTCGTGCTGGTCGCCCCGGTCGCCCCCAGCATCCGCGGGAGGAGGCGCCGCTCTCCGCGCGCCTCCTCCTCGGCGGCGCTTCGCAGCGCCTGCTCGTCGAGGCGCGAGTACGAGGCGGCGCTCCAGCCCACGGAGAGGGCGGTGGAGAGCGGCCAGCCGAGCAGATGGACCGGAACGAGGGTCGCCGTCGCATCGACGGCCCGTCGCCAGGAGCGAGCGTCCCCCTCGCCAGGACGAGCAGCACCACCACGATCGTGACCAGGAGGCTCACGAACACCCGGAACAGATCGGAGCGGGACCGTCTGCGCGCGGTCATCGCCGCCCTTCCCGTCAGGGGCCCGGAGCGCGCCCCGAACAAAATCCACGCCGTTCCGTCCTGCCGCGTCCCGTGCGTTACCAGGCCATTCGTTGCAACCAACAACAAATCCCCCGCGCACCCGGCAGAATGGATCCATGACCTCACGGAGCAACTGGGCGGGCACCTACGAGTACCGCGCCGCCGCCATCATCGAGCCGGAGTCCGTCGAGGAGGTGCAGCGCCTCGTCCGCGAGAACGAGCGCGTCCGCGCCCTCGGCAGCCGCCACTCCTTCAACTCCCTGCCCGACACCCCCGGCGCACTGCTGCACCTGGGGCGCCTGGCCTCCGACCCCGTGATCGACGCCGAGGCGAGCACCGTCACCGTCGGCGGCGCCACCCGCTACGGCGTCGTCGCCGCGCACCTGCACAGCAACGGCTACGCCCTGCACAACATGGGCTCGCTCCCGCACATCTCGGTCGCCGGCGCCATCGCGACCGGCACCCACGGCTCGGGCGACCGCAACGCGAACCTCTCCTCCGCCGTCTCGGCGCTCGAGCTCGTCACCGCCGACGGCTCGCTGCGCACGATCCGCCGCGGGGAGCCGGGCTTCGAGGGCGTCGTCGTCGGCCTCGGCGCCTTCGGCATCGTCACCCGCGTGACCCTCGACATCCAGCCGACCTTCGACGTCCGCCAGGACGCGTTCGTCGACCTGCCCTGGGAGCGCGTGCTCGACGACTTCGACGCGATCACCTCCTCCGCCTACAGCGTCAGCCTCATGACCCACTGGTCCTCGCCGACGGTGGAGCAGCTGTGGCTGAAGACCAAGGTGGCGGCGGGATCCGTCGCCGACGTCGACGCGACGCACCTGGGCGCGGTCGCCGCCTCCGCGAGCCTCTTCGCCGTCTCGGAGGGTGTCGACTCCAACCTGAACCCGTTCGGCGGCTCCGTCGGACCGTGGTCCGAGCGCCTGCCGCACTTCCGCCTCGACCGCGAGCCGAGCGCGGGCGACGAGATCCAGAGCGAGTACATGGTGCCGCGCGCGAACGTCCGCGAGGCGATCGTGGCGCTGCGCGCGATCGGCGAGCGGATCGACGAAGTCCTGCTCATCACGGAGCTGCGGACCATGGCGGGCGACGACCAGTGGCTCTCCCCCGCCGGAGGCCGCGACAGCGTCGGCGTGCACTTCACCTTCAAGAAGGACCGCGCCGGCGTCGACGCCGTGCTCCCCGCCGTCGAGGGCGCGCTGCTGCCGCTCGGCGCCCGGCCGCACTGGGGCAAGCACTTCCTCGCCGGAGCCGACGAGATCGCGCCGCTCTACCCGCACCTCGAGGAGTGGCGCACCCTCCGCTCCGAGTGGGACCCCTCGGGCCGCTTCGCGAGCGACTTCCTCCGCGACCGCCTGCTCGGCTGAGCGGCACCCGCCCCGCGGAACCAGGCAGGTTCCGCGGGACAGGGCTCACCGGACGCAGCACAGGACGGGGCTCACAGGACGCAGCTCACAGGACGCAGCACAGGACGGGGCTCACAGGACGCAGCTCGCGGGACGCGGCCCACAGGACGCAGCTCGCGGGACGCGGCTCTCGGAACGCCGCTCAGAACAGGCGGGCCGCGTCGGCGGGCTCGACGAGGTCGCGCACCAGCGCCGGGATCCGCTTCCGGAACGGGAAGAACCCCCGCGACGCCGACGGCCACGCCGCACCGTCCCAGCGGCGGCGCACGGTGACGAGCGCGACCCCCTCGTCGGCGAGAGCCGAGCGGAGCGCCTCCACCCGCTCGCCGACGGGCCCGACCGGCGCGTACGGAACGACCACGGTGTCGATCCGCTCGGACACCGCCCAGTCGACGACCGTCGCGGCACGCGCGTCCGCCAGCACCCGCGCCGGCCGGCCGCTGGAGTCGGAGGTGCGCTCGGCGGCGTCGGCGAGCGCCGCGGCGGTGAAGGCGGCGACCGCGTCGGAGACTCCGGACGGCGAGCGCCCGCCCGCGTCCCCGGTGACGGCGCACGCGACGAGGCGCTCAGCCAGACCCGGCTGCTCGGCGAGCAGGCTCTCCGCCTCGAGGTCCTCCTCGTGCAGCAGGAGGCCGGGGCGGGCGCCGACGGTCCCCACGACGTCGTCCTGCTCGAGCGGTGCCCGCGGCGGGAAGGGCTCCTCGGTGAGCGCGCGGGCCGTGGTGGCGAGGCCGCTCGGCGAGAAGCGCCCCTCCGTGTAGCGGGCGATGTTGGACGCGGAGGCGAGGTAGGTCTTGCCCGGAGTCTGCAGGCCGGCGACCCATCGCCACGACAGGGTGTTGGACGCGGCGTCGCCGTCCAGCAGGTGCCGGTAGAAGAAGTCGGCGCCGAGCTGCCAGGGCAGTCCGAGGGTGAAGATCCAGATGCTCGCGAACCACATGCGGGTGTGGTTGTGGAGGTACCCGGTCTCGACGAGCTCGCTCACCCACGCGTCCATCGCGTCGATGCCGCTGCGTCCGCCGATCGCGTCGAGGTACCCGGGCGGAGGATCGCCCGCGGAGGAGTCCGCCACCTCACGGCGGTAGCGGCGCCAGACGTCCGGGTTCTGCTCGAGCCAGCCCTTCCAGTAGGTGCGCCAGAACACCTCCTGGACGAACTTCTCCGCGGCGGTCAGGCGGTGCCGCGCGAGGACCGCGGCGACGACCTCCCGCTCGGTGACGAGGCGGTGGCGGAGGTAGGGCGAGAGTCCGGAGACGTTGTCCCGGGACGGTCCGAGGTCGTGGTTGCGGTCGCGGGCGTAGGCGGAGCCCGCGCGGGCGACGAAGTCGTCGAGCGCCTCGAGACCGGCGGCTCTGGTCGGGATGAACATCGCCCCATCATCGGCGTCGGCCCGGTGAGAACACCGGCGGCGGCCTCCCGAGTGCGCTCCGGGGACGGAGGTGCCCGCCGAACGCTCGTCAACGGGGTGACCGGCGCCTCCGACCCGACGTAGCGTCGGAGGACGAGAGGGAGGCCGCCATGCCCCGCGAGGAACAGATCCCGTCCACCATCGAGCGCTCCGACGAGCACGCGCAGAAGCTCTGGTCGGCCGCGCACGACTCGGCCGTCGACAGCTACGGCGACGGCGAGCGCGCCCACCGCACAGCCTTCGCCGCGCTGAAGCACGAGTACGAGAAGGTCGGCGACCACTGGGAGCGCAAGGCCGAGAGCGGCCCCTCCGACTCCCGCGCCGAGGGCCACGGCCGCTCCCCCGGGGGCGAGACGGCGGGCGGAGTGGACGCGAACGCGACCAAGGCGCACCTGATGGACCTCGCCAAGCGCCTGGACGTCTCCGGCCGCTCGCGCATGACGAAGGCCGAGCTCGTCGAGGCCCTGCAGAAGGAGAGCACCCGACGGACGCGCGACGCGCGGTGAGGGCAGGGGGGCGGGGTCGGGAACACCCGCCCCGCCGAGCCCCGGCCCCGCTCAGTCCAGCGCGTCCCGGACGGCCGCCATGCCCAGCTCCAGCTCGGCGAAGGTGGTCGACAGCGGCGAGAGGCCGATCCGGATGCCGTCGGGTCGGCGGAAGTCCGGCACGATCCCGTCCGCCTGCAGCCGCGGGACGAGGCCGGCGAACGACTCGTGCGCGATCGTCACGTGCGAGCCGCGCCGGGCGGGGTCGAGCGGAGTCGCCACCCGCACCCCGCGCGGCACCAGCCACGCGTCGGCCAGCTCCAGCGCGTACGCCGTCATCGCCTCCGACTTCGCGCGCACCGCGGGCATGCCCACCGAGGCGATCAGCGCGATCATGTCCTGCATCGCGAGCATCCCCGTGATCGGCGGGGTGCCGCTGAGGAAGCGCCGCATCCCCTCGGCCGGACGGTAGCCGGGTCCCATCTCGAACATGTCGGCGACGCCCATCCAGCCCTGCACCGGCTGCGCGAGCGAGCCCTGGTGCCGGGAGGCGACGTACGCCCACGCGGGCGCCCCCGGGCCTCCGTTCAGGTACTTGTAGGAGCAGCCGACCGCGAGGTCCGCGCCCCACGCGTCGAGCTCGAGCGGCACCGAGCCGACGGAGTGGGAGGCGTCCCAGAGCACGAGCGCGCCGGCCTCGTGCGCCTGAGCGGTGATCGCCGCGGCGTCGGCGAGGAACCCCGAGCGGTACGCGACGTGGCTGAGCAGCACCAGCGACGTCCGCTCGCCGAGCACCGGGGCGAGGTCGTCGGGGCCGACGCCGCTCCCGGGGTCGGAGTCGATCCAGCGGAGCGTGCTGCCGGTCTCGGCCGCGATGCCCTCCAGCACGTACCGGTCGGTGGGGAAGTTGTCGGTGTCCACGACGATCTCGTCGCGCCCCTGCTCCGCCTGGCGGGCGATCGCCGCGCGGGCGAGCTTGTAGAGCAGGACGGTCGTGGAGTCGGCGACGACCGTCTGGCCGGCCGCGGCTGCCAGCACCGCGGAGCCGAGGGCGTCGCCGACCTCGAGCGGCATGTCGAGCCAGCCCTCCTCCCAGCCGCGGATGAGGCGGCCGCCCCACTCCTCCTCCGCGAACCGCGCGAGCCGGGCGACGCTCGCGCGCAGCGGCCGGCCGAGCGAGTTGCCGTCGAGGTAGGAGCGGACCTCGGGGGTGCGGACGAACAGCTCGGGGCAGTGCGCGATCGGGTCCTGGGCGTCGAGCGGATGCATTCCCTCACCCTAGGTCGCGGGTGCCGGGCGCGACGCGTGCCGCGGGCCCCCGGATGCGTGCCGCCGGGGTCCCTGACGGGTGCTGCCGGGGCCCCTGACGCTGCTCGGACGCCGCCCACTGTCCAGAAGTCGTCGCACTCGCGGGCGAATACGTATATAACTGGCTAGTAAGCAGAGTACGAATAGTTATATGAGTCTGGGTCGAAAGAGACATGTAGTGGTGCAGAACTAATTC
>NZ_PSUE01000051.1:0-4726 GCF_002931645.1 Rathayibacter sp. AY2B5
CGGTCATGGGCTCGAGGGTAGCTACCCCAGTCGGATAAAGAGGTCTAGTGGAGGCGGCCGCCCTCCATGGGACCGTCAACCATGCGTCCGGTAGGGGATCGTTCAGCGGGCCGCTGAGCCGGCAGGTGTTGCTCTCGGACGCGTTACGGGTCGCGGCCGAGAGCAGGGCGACACCGGCGGCTCCCCGCCGGTCTGGCGCGTGCGGCGTCAGCAAAGTCCCCACTTCTCGACCGCACCGCCACAGTGGAGCCACCTGCGCACTGCCCGAGCGTCATCCGAGCTGGATGCTGCTGCGCAGTTCACCGCCACTCCGCGTCTCGAGCGTTCACCGGTCAGGTCCGGGCGATGCTCCTGGGGAGTGATGCCGTGTCAGCTGGTGGGGGAGACGTCCGGTGCGACGGTTTCCGGAAAGTCTGCCGGGGTGTGCGCCGTCTCGTGCGTGAGGGTGTCGACTGACCAGGTGCCCGCGTGTAGGCGCAGCGTCGCCTCCTGCGGGAACGAGTAGGCGTACTCCGGAGCCGCTTCGCCGGTCTCGTACGGGCTCCGCTGAAGGGTCGTGCTCTCGGTGAACGTCACCGTGGCCGAGTCGCCCGTGATCTGCACCGAGTCCAGCGACACGTCGGTCTCGAACGCCGTGAAGGACTCCCCGAGCTCGAGGTAGCGGTCTCGCTGAACGCGCAGCCGGGCGTCATCCTCCACGATCACCGCAAGCCGCCCCGGCGTCGAGGTCGATTCCGGGACGCCGAGGCCGGTGAGCTGCGGCGATCCTTCGACCAGGCTCTGAGCGTTCCGGTGCTCGAGGTCTGAGATCAGTGCCGTCGAGATAGCCTGGTTCTGCGACGACGAGGATGCGAGGCCGACGATCACCGCTGCGCCGGCTCCCGCGACGCACACAGCGCTCAGGGCTAGGACAAGCACTCCGGCAGGGCGCACAGCTCTCTCCTCACGGGAAGCCGATGACCGGCTGCTGCGAGCCTATACACCACGGTGTGACTACCCGAGAAGGGACAGCGTCGTCGCCCCGATGAACGGGCTATGACGACGTCGGTTCGGAGGGCGTACGGTGACGGGCGTGGACGACTCCAGCGACCGAGCGAACCGGTGGGCGGTCGGCCTCGGTGTCGTCGTGCTCCTACCTGCCGCTTTGTGGACGATGGTGAGCAGCGTCCTAATGGGCTTCGCGACGGACTCGTGCGCAAGCGCGAGGCCCTGCGACCGCGGACTGGCTGATGCGGGCATGGCGGTCGGCTTCTTCGGCGCCCTCGGCGTCTCCGTGGCTGTGATCGCGGCGTTCCTCTTCAAAGTCGGGCCGCGCGGGGTCAGCGCGTGGATCCCGTGGACGGGCGTCGGGCTCATCGTCCTCACTGGCATGGCTGCCCAGCTCCTGGTTCACGCTGCCACCTGAGCATTGTCGCGGCCTTGAATGTGCACGCTGCGGTCCCTGCCTGCCCTAGCGTTGCCTCATGGTCGCGTCTCGGCCTGAAATGCGCAGCGCCGTTCCGAAAGGGGAGTGTCTGTCGCGGGTCATCAAGAAGCCCACCGGCTCTTAGGCTGACCCGATGAGTTCCCCGGCACCGACCCGCCCGTTCGTGGGCGCTGCTCGCGTCGCCGTCGGTGCAGCGGCGATCGCGGTGATCCTCCACACCTACGCCTTGAGCATCGCGGCCGGCGATCCGAATCCGTTCGACTACTTCGGCTACTTCACGAACCAGACCAGCCTCCTCGCGAGCGCGGTGCTCATCGTCGCCGGATCGGTCGCGCTCGCCCGCCGTCCGACGCCGGTGTGGCTGAGCTACGTCCGCGGCGCGGCGACGGCCTACTCGATCGTCGTCGCCGTGATCTACAACACCCTCGTTCCCGGTACCGGAACGGCTCCGCCCTGGGTCAGCGCCGTCCTGCACGTGGTGCTCCCCGCGCTCGTCCTCCTCGACTGGATCGTCCTCGCCGACCGCGGACCGCTCTCCTGGCGCCGGCTGTGGGTGGTCCTGCCCTACCCGATCGTCTGGGTCGTCGTCGTGCTCGTCCGCGGAGCGACCGACGGGTGGGTGCCGTACGGTTTCCTGCTCCCCGAGAACGGAATGCCGTCGCTCGTCCTGCACGTCGCCGGGCTGACCTGCGCGGTGCTCCTCGCCGGCGCACTCGTCTGGGCACTGAGCCGACGCCGCACCTTCCACCTCATCTAGTTGATGTCCCAGCGGAGTAACTTCTTGACTCAGCTCAGTTCACAGATCAGACACTCACCCGCAGGTAGGGGCGCTGACCGGCCGCGGCGATTGAGGCGAGTGTCGAAGCGAGATCCTCGACGAGGCGGTGCACCTGCTCGGGTGACCATCCCTCGAGCTCGGACGACGCATCCTCCCACTGCCGCGCTGCGGCGGCACGACCCGTCTCACCTGCGGCGTCTAGCGCGCCACCCAGGCCGGTGCTGACTGCGATGACGAAGCTCTCGTAGTCATCGGTCGCCGCAACCGGCTGGTACTGCGCCGCGGGAACCTCGAGCGCTGGTGTCGAGGTCAGGATGCCTTCGAGCTCCCAGAGTCCGGTCGGATCTATGTCGCAGACGAGACCGTCCGATCCCGACAGCGCCGCGCCCGCCTCTTCATCGGAACCAGCACCAAACACACTCGCAAGAATTCCCATAGCAGTCAGCGTCTCACATAGCACCCAGCGTCTCACGTAGCACCCAGCGGTGCGCATGTGGCGGGGGACACGCGGTCGTGCTGTGCTACCTCACCTACGCCGAGGAACCAGGTCCGCAGGCTTCGCACGGCGGCTAGCGGAAGCGGTGACCCACCGTTCGTAGCACTGGAACAGCTGAATCGCGCCGACGGCTGAGACGACAAATCCGATCAGAATTCCCACGAGCAGGACTGGGCTGAGCTGGCCCCCTGTCTGATTCAAATCTGCACGAACGCCGGCCTGAAACTGCAACAGCGAGCAGATCACGGCGATCACAACACCCGACGCGAGCAGGCTCGAGCCCTTGAGCACTTCCACCATGACCACCCTCGGTCGTGAAACTACCGCAGAGTCTCCCACCCGACACCGCCTCGACCCTTATGGAGATCGTTCAATGGGCCGCTGCCGGCGGGTGTTGATCTCAGTCGCGCTGTGCGTCGCGGCCGAGAGCAGGGCGACACCGCCCCCCGCCGGGCTGTCGCGTGCGGCGTCAGCTCAGCGATGGCAGGATCTGGCTGGCGAGTGGCAAGCGCGCTAGGTCTCAGGCGGGTATTCTCCGCGCGTGGACCTGAATGACCGATCGAGCGCGGAGTTGGAAGAGATGATCACGGCAGTGTGCCGTCGAGTGCGTCGACGAGCGCGGGCCAGTTTTGACTTCGGTCTGGCGGCCGGTCTCGCGGGAGGCCTGCTGCTGGGCAATCTTTTCTTCGGGGGCCCCTCCACGCAGGCTCTTACCCCGATTTCCGTCGGCTTGCTCGTCATTACGGCGCCGCTCGCGGTAATCGCTACCTACATGAACACGGTGAGGCGTGCCCCGGACTTACAAAGCATCCATGACCTGCAGGAGATTCTCTTGCGCCGAGAATCTGCTTCCTGAGCGCGCCAGGTCCACATCGAATCGTTAGGCTTCTCACCTGCTGTCTGGCGCCCCTCCTCTCGGCCGCGGTTGTTAACCAGTAATAGGGTCGGCTGGTGGTCGTGCCGTGCCGTCATACTGAGCACGTGTCCATCAGTTCGCGGGTGTTGCGTTACGCATCCGCCTATGCGCTACTGCTCGTCGTCGTCGCGATCGTGTTGCTGAACACGTGGCCCGACTTGTGGGACGAACCACTCGTTCTCGTCGTCCTCGTTCCACTCATGATCATGGCAACGGCTTACCCGAGCTTGCGTCACCAGCTTCCTCCTGAGAGGAGCGTGCGCGAAGGGCAACAGGAGGGCCGTTCCATCCGCGCCGCTGCGTCCAAGGGCGCTCACTCCGCTGACCTAGAGCCGGACGAAGCGCCGGGGCTTTTCGACTCGCCCGCTCGCCAAGCACTCATGGCAGCAACAGTCACCGCCGCCGTGGTGATCGTGCTGGCTCTCATCAGCGTCGTGCAACCGGCGCTAGATCGAGGGTGACGTCACTGTCGCTCCTGGAGCCAGGAACGTCCCGTTACGGGATCGTTGACCGGCAGAGGGGGCGCTGCGCTATGTCGTCGCTCGTTCTTCCTTCGACTCGGTGATGAGCTCCTGCTTGCGTTCGGCTCTGAGCGCGACGACGGTTCCCGCGAGAGCGAGTGCGGCGGCTGCGGTGAAGAGGGCGGTGGCGTCCCACCTGTAGTGACGGATGGTGATGCCTGGTGAGGTCTCGCTGGCTGCGTAGGTGCAAGACAGGCCGAGCGGGTAGAGGATCTTCTCGCCCGACACGCGGCTGGAGTAGAGGTCGATCCCGTCGGGGTACTCGCTGTGCTGGCACTGCACGGCGGCCGGGTCCCAGCCGGTCTGGATCCAGCCGATCGTGTGGGTGAGGAGGGCGACTGGGGTGCCGATCACCATCGCGAGGATGCCGAGGGTCTTCGCGGTCCGCAGTTCCATCCCGTCAGAGTAGGGCGGACGCTACCCACCACGCGCGTCCCGAAAGGGGATGGGTGGCCGGTCACCCACTGAGCAGCCCGGTGGCTGTGGCGTATTCGGCGCAGTACCGTCAGCGAATGTTCTTCCACTCGAGTAAGCGCGATTCGCCGCAGTTGCGTCCTGAGCTCGAGCGGTTTCGCGAGGCTGTCGCTGA
>NZ_PSUE01000052.1:0-4242 GCF_002931645.1 Rathayibacter sp. AY2B5
CTGCGCGATTTCGGACCAGCCGTGCAGTGGGCAACGCTTGGCGCATGGGTGCCGGTCCTCGTGACACCCGTCGTCGCCTTCATCACCGTCCGCCGACTCGCTCACCCTCGCCAGCGCTACTGGATAGTGCCGGTCATCGGCATCGCCGCCTCAGTGACACTCCACTTCCTGCCGTACCTCTTCTTCGAGACGCCGCAGCTACCCACCGGCGGCTGAGGGGGCGATAGCTGCGCCGACTAGTGACCGTGCAGGGATCCCCTTACGGGACGCCGTTCTACCTTGCGTTGCGCAACCGCAGACGATCGACGGTGACGCCGACCGCGACGGTGACTGCGGCGGCGACCAAGCCCCATCCCAGCCCGAGCGTGAATGTTCCCCTGCTCGGGTCAGCCCAGTTCTCGATCTCCGGGCGTCTGGCGAAAGCAGCAGCGTTGAGCTGGGTTGCCACGAAGGCGACAACAAAAGTCACCAGCGCAAACACCACCAGCGCAGCCAGAGCCCACAACAGGAGCTGCCGACGTCGGCTCCGCGCGTTCCCCCGAACAGTCATGTGCTGAGCGTACGAACTGGACCGCCGCGGCGCACTAGCCGCGGTGCAAAACGACAACGATCAACCGGCCATGCTCCGTCTCTCACCGAAGGATCAGGGCGATCGGTGTCGATCCCCATACGGAACAAGCTGCCTCGCGCTCCTCGCTCCGTTGATGAGAGCCGGTGCTCTAAAGTTCAGGCGAAGTATGGTGAGCGAAACGCAACGGGGGACGCCATGGGCTACAAACGACCGACTTACGGATTCAAGATCGGTGCGGTCGCGCTCATGGCCCTTCCTCTTCTCGCCGGGTGCGCCCAACAGGGCACCAGCGTCTACGACGACCCGACCGTGTACTCGGATTACGACAGGGCGCAGCAAGAGCAGGACGCACTCCCCTCGCTCAGCAGCGTCGGAGACAAGCTCGATCCCGATTCGATCCGGTTCGCCGGGTCGGTCGAAGGCCTCGACTTCTACTTGGCCCTGCCTCGCGAGGGAACCGGACACTGCGTCATCATCAACGAGGGCGACGAACCGGTCAGCGGCTGCGGCGAGAAGCTGTCAAAGCAGAACGACTGGACGGTACAGATCCACCCGGACAACGCCGTACCGGACGACGCCACCGGCGATGGCTGGACTCAGCTCGGCAAGAACCTGTCGGTCCGCGCGAGCTGACAGCGGGAGCACTCTCGCTGAACCACGGCACCCGGCGGAGGGCGGCCCGACGACTTGGTGATCCGCAGAACGATCCCCATATGGGACGGAGCTGAACGGGTAGCGTCACCGGCATGACCTCGGGTTCGCGTCACCGCATTCGAGTTGCTGCCGCGCTCACAACCGGAGCGGCGCTGCTCACCGCCGCCGGCTGCGCGCCGGCGGTGCAGACGTCGGGATGCCCGGGCTGGGCGTATTTTGGATCCGCGGAAGCCCGCTACGAGGTCGCCGAAGCGGTCATCACGACCGCCTCCCCTCGTGCCTCGGGAACTCAGAGCGTCTTCAGCGTCGCAGCATCCGCATACATGGTCACCGTGGATGAGACAGAGAAGGGACCGTTCATTGCAGGAGAGACAATCCGCGTCGTGTCGATGCCTGATGCGTGCAGCGGCACCGACCTCTACCCGGACGGAGACCCGATGGACACCGACCAGCCCCTCCGCCTGTACCTCAGTTCCGGGAACGGATTCTGGGCGACGCTGACTCCGCTCGAGGGCGCTGAACCGATCGAGGAATAGCCCGCCAGTCGATCCCCATATGGAACGGCCAGCGCGCATCTGCCGTCAGCGGTGAGCCGGCGTATCGAAGACCGCTGCGCAGGCAGTGGACACCTCCTCGGGACCAGGCCCGGTAGCAGACCTCAACTCGAGCCACCCACGGAATTCGATGGTCGCTTCCACGAGCTTCGCCAGCTTCAACGCGACGGTCAGAGGAACGCAACAAGGCTCAGCCGACGCCGCGATGTGCCGCCCACGTATCCGCGACGAACTCTGTCACCGCCACTGTCGAGTTGAACACCAGGCGGGCATGCCGACGCTCAGCGGGGCTGGCGTCTGCGCGGCCGTGACCGGTCCCCATGGAATTCCGTGCCTCCGAGACGTTCCTCACCACCGACTGCAGGTTGCGCAGCATCCCCTTCAGTGAGTCGGAAGCACGCGAGTCTTCCGGCACCGCGTTCGCGTGGATACCAAGTGCCCGCGCCGCTGCCCCAAAGAGCACCGGTAAGTCATCGCGGTCGGAGTAACCCACCTCGAACCCTCGCAGGACGAGTTTCGCCTGAGACTCGAGCAACTCCTTGCAGTGCGCGATCGCGGCGGCCGGGTCGGTGTCGATGTCCCGTCGAAGGCGCTTGAGTTGCTGGTCTAGGACCGCCCGGTCCACCACATCGGGAGCAGCGACGATGACCGTCTCTGGGTCGTGGACACCTGCGATTTCGCGACCGCCATAGTAGACGTTGTCGCCCACCCGGCGCTGCTCAAACAGCTCCCACCCAAACGGCACCAGGACCTCGTTGTACGCAGCGACCATCTCGGCGGAGATGACCGCATCCTGCTGCGTGGCGGGCCGTACTGTCGCCGTGAGGAAGGCAAGGAACTGCTCATCTGGGCAGTGCAACAAGTTGAACCTCGGGTCGGTGAAGACCCAGTCGTCGTCCCAGTCTCTGTTGTTGACGCGGTGCTGCCAGATGTCCTCCGCGGCCGTCGGGAACTGCGATCGGCGGCTGTCCGTCGTGGGCAGTTCCCGCAGGTTGTACAACCGCGCAAGGAATGAGTCCTCGTTCTGGCTGCCGGCCCAGTGGTACCCCAGCGACGTCAGCCACTCCGACAGGTCTGTTCGAGATTGCGCACTGATCCGATTCTTCGCGGTCACGACTCGACTGTACGACTCTGGCTGCGTAGCAGAATGTTGCCGTGGTCACCGTGAAGCACCCGCAGTTCCGCCGCGACATCGTCATCGCGATCGCTGATGCTCTTGGTGACACAGATCTCGGACTCTCGGGCTCCGAGATCGGACGAGCTCTGGCACATACAGGCATCCCAGACCCGGTCCCGACGATGACCAAACGCCATCGCTTGGCGACGGCGCTCCAGCAGAAACAAGCGCGGGACCAAGCGGGAAACTGCATCATCGCGTTCATCATGACGGCGATGGGCGTCGGGAATTACGTCCGCCGCCCCGAACGGTTCGAGGAGCTTCGGGAACTGCTCGATCCCGCTCTCGCCCTGGCCGGTCTGCGGGTCCGCGACGACGGACGGGTCGGCAAATCGAAGGCCGCAGAGACGCTGGACGAAGTACAGGCGCTCGAGGGTCGGCTCCTCCGAGAACTGCAGCGCAGGAACGTGCACGAGGAAGTCATCCGGTACTGCCGGGAGGAGCTCATCCGTCGGTCCACGTTCCACGCCGTGTCGGAGGCAACTAAGGGACTGGCGTCGCGTCTTCGGCTGATGACGGGCGCGACTACTGACGGCGCTGAGCTCATAGATGAGGTGTTCTCCACCAAGGAGCGGCGCCCGATGGTTCGAATCAATGACTTCGAGACAAAGTCCGAAGCGAGCGAACATGTCGGCTTCTCGACCATGATGAAAGGCGTGATGGGGACCTTCCGTAATCCCACGGCGCACGCAACCCGAACTGAATGGGAAGTGCGCGAGGACGATGCGCTCGATCTGTTCAGCACACTGTCCTACCTGCACCGGAGGCTGGATACCGCGCGCGTGCGACGCCACGAATGACCGGTCGGGGGATCCCCAAACGGAACGCTTACTAGGCCGCCCCCGCACGGGACGATGCGAGCGCTAGTCTCCTCGCCGTGATCATCGATCTAGAGCCCGGCGACGCGCGGTGGGCGACCGGCCTTCCCGTCCTCCGCGAGCTGCGCCCCCATCTCACTGACGAACTGCTCGAGCTGGTACTTCGAGAAGGCGCACCCCAAGGTCTCCGCTTCACCGCCCTACTGCAAGACGATCACTGCGTGGCTGTCGCCGGCTGGCGAGTGGTCGTCAACACGAGCGCCATCAGGAAGCTCTACATCGATGACCTCTCCACCGCTGCCGCCGAGCGATCCCACGGCCACGGCGCGGCACTCCTAACCGCCCTGGCGGAGCGAGGCCGGGAACTGGGGTGCAGCGCGATCGAGCTCGACTCCGGCGTGCAACGCTTCGAGGCACATCGCTTCTACCTGCGCGAACGGATGGACATCACCGCCCATCACTTCGCTC
>NZ_PSUE01000053.1:0-4047 GCF_002931645.1 Rathayibacter sp. AY2B5
GGTCATGGGCTCGAGGGTAGCTACCCCAGTCGGATAAAGAGGTCTAGTGGAGGCGGCCGCCCTCCATGGGACCGTCAACCATGCGTCCGGTAGGGGATGGTCCCCCGGGGGTCCGGTAGAGGTCGTCTGGCATCCGGCGGGGAGCCGGAGTAAGCCGTGCCGGGAGGTCTGGTCCCGTGGGTTCGCTCCCGCATCGATAGATGCCTCCGAAACGGTGTCTTCGAACAGGGTGCGGCTGTTCAGGGTCACCCGCAAGCTCAGCACACCACCCAGTTTCGGATGACCTGGAACGCCACGCTCGCCAGCGTGAAGGCCAGGAATGCGGCGGGCGGTACGGCCAGCGGAAGGGGTTTGCCCTTGCGTCGGACGAACATCAGGCGCGCAGCGAGGATCAGCGCGAGGGCAGGGGTCGCGTAGGCGGCGATGTAGACGACGAACTGGCCCCACCATTCAGCGGCGGAGAAGTCATGCCACCGCTCCCAAAACGCGAGACTCACGAAGGCAACGAGGACGAACAGCAGCGCGGTCAAGACGCCGACTGCGAGAAGTGTTCCAGCGAGGACCCCTGAGCTGCCGACCGCCCGGCGCATCCAGGAGGTGATGCTCACAGCAGCTGCGATGACGAGTACGGAAGCGCCGTACCAGTACGCCTCGACCGGCACCCATCCAAGGTTGTAGCACTCCGCGAGTACTCGGCCGAGTGGTGTCCAGGCAGCTACGAGCTGGAAAAAAAGCGCAGCGACCACCAGCAAGACCAGAAGGATCTGGCCAAGCATGCGCAGCGCACGCGTGAGGACGGAAAGCTGTCCTGACGGTTCCTCCTGATCGTGCTGCATCTGTGTCCCCCTGTCGCGCGGTAGCCGGACCGACAAAGCCCACCACCGCTAATATGCATCGCACGCTAACATGCGAAGCATGACAGTTGACGTGGGGGCCCAGATCCGGAAGGGCGTTGTGGAGTACTGCGCCCTCGGGCTCCTATCGCGGGAGCCGATGTACGGCTGGCGCCTGTCGGAGGAGCTGGTGTCGCTGGGCATGATCGCCAGCATCGGCACGCTCTACCCGGTGCTCGGGCGGTTGAAGGATCGCGGTCTGATCACCTCCTACCCAGGGGAGAGCGGTTCGGGCCCGGTCCGGAAGTACTACAAGCTCACCCCCTCCGGACAGGCCGAGCTGGGCGAGTTCCGCCGCCAGTGGGAGCCCTTCACCCGTTCCGTCCAAGCGATCGTGGCAGGAGACGACACATGACCCCGACCAGCGCACCCCGCGAGGTCCAGACCTACTTGAAGCGACTGGATCGGGCGCTACGGCCCGTCCCTCGCGACGTCGCCTCCGCGATCCGAGACGGGATAGATGAGGAGCTCGCCGGCCTCGAGCCGGCAGAAGCCATCGAGCGCGTGCGGTCCTTCGACGAACCGGAATCCATCGCGGCCGCCGCCCTGGGCGAGAGCCGCACTCACCCGAAGCCAGCCGGCCGCGCGAGAGCGATCTGGATCGTCGCCGCCGGCGTCGTCGTCGTCCTCGCGGTCTCCCTGGTTTCGACGTGGGCTCTCGCACCTAATCCCGCCCCGGAGCCGACCGCTTCCTCTGTCGTCGCCTACCCGATGCCCGATCTTGGTCCCTCTCCCGCCCCTGCACCTCTCGCGCCCGACGAGCAGGAGCAGCTGCGCATCCAGGAGCAGGACCGCCAATGGGAAGGAGTCCTGGCCGGCTTCCCCGACGCGACGAGACCCGCCGACCCGTTCCAGGAATACCGCGACCCGAACGACTCGACAGCACTCCTGGGCTGCCTCACCGCGGCCGGCCTCCCGGTCGACCTCGGCTCGAACGCCGCCGGCGGTGGACCCGTCAGCATCGGAACGACCGCCTCGACAGAAGCCGAATCGGTCGCCGCATTCACCTGCTGGTCGAGCTATCCCACGACACCCGTGGTGCCCATGACGTCCGAGCAGATCGACTACCTCTACAGCTACCTCACCGAGTACCTCGTGCCCTGCTACGAAGCGAACGGCATCGAGAACCCCGACGCCCCCAGCCGAACCGACTTCATCGACCAGTGGCCGAACCAGGGCTGGTTCCCCAGCACGAGCGCAGCAATGCTGACCGACGACGAACAAGAAGCGATAGACGAAGCATGCGTGCGACCCGTCTGATCGACCGGCCTACAGGCGTCCCGTTTGGGGATCGCTCAGCGAGACGCTGGGACAGGGACGAACGTGGCTGGATCCAGATCGCCGGTCGGTGCGATGCGTCCCCCGGGGAGCTCCTATCGCTATTAGTGGTCCGGTTTGTCGCTGAAGTGCTCGCGGTCACTGATGTAATCGATACGGGTTGCATCGAAAATATCGCTTCCTAAGCGGTCCGCCCCTCTTCTTGTCGAGAGCGTTACCGGATATTGCACAAGTCTTGGCGTGCTGTTTGTGTAGAATGAACAGAACAACATTCGCAGAGGTGAAGTGTCCCCGGGGAGGAAGTTTGACCCGCCAGACATGAAGCCCGCATAGGGCGATTCACTAAAGAAAAGAATTGATTCTCGGGCCAGAGTATGAGAGCGAAACCAGGAGCGTATTACAACTGAGTTCTCACTCACGTAGACTCCGAACAGTCTTGCCCGCGCCGCTAAAACAATAGTGACTAGAAGTATGCACAGAAAAATCACGTCTGTAAGAGACCAGCTCCAATTCGGCCCGACTATCCCGAAAAAAGCGGCGCATATCACGGGGTTAACGATCCACGCAACTACTCGAGCTCCGTTGCCCGACTTCGGGATTCTCCCCGGAGACGACTTATTATCTTTCATTATTTGTGCCCTATCAATAATCTCTCCTCAACTCGGAATAGTAAAAAAGCTAATTCTAAATTGTGCAGTCATTTCCTCACCCTGCGAGGTCTCAGCCTCGCCGTGCCGGCAGGCGTGAACCCTGCTCCCTGGGCCGATCGGCGGTGGGCTTAGCGCGTTCCGTACGGGAATCCGTCATCGCGACGAGGGCCGGGTTGCAGGTCACCGAAGTCGTCGGACCAGATTCACGACGAGTAACACCGCGTCTGCGGCCATGCCTGCCGAGCGCCGATCGCCGTTCCGGCGGTGTTTCGTGGCCTGCGCGAGCTCGATGGCCGCACGAACGACTTTGCGCAGTTCGGCGTTCTCGGACCCAGGTAGTTCGACCTCAACCACTCGACCAAGGCGGGCCTTCGTGCTGGGGATCGGCGGCTCATCGACGCCAGGCTCACCGTGCCGTGCGTGCTTGTAGGAGGCCGCGGAAAGCGCTTCGAGGGCGGCCACCGCGTCGTTCCCGACGTTCGAGTAGTCCTGCTCCGTCCGAGCTGCCCGGAAGTGTCGCCGCATCTCGTTCAGCTCCTCATCGACGCGCTGCCATCCGGTGGCCTTTCGCGGCGAAATGGGATCGGCCAGTGCGCCTGCGAGCGAGTCGGTCTCACGCTCGTCGAGCATCTCGTGGAGTGCGCCGAACTGCTCATTGAGCATGCTGCGCCTGGCCTGCCAGCTGCCGTACCCATCGTTCGCCTGCCAATACTTGCGGAACGTTTCGAAGTCACGGAACGGTGGATCGAAGGTGTCGATGCCAAGGCGCGCGAGGACTGCCTTCAACGCGCGGACGAGTAAGCGTGAGTCGTCATTGCTGAGCGGTGAGCCATGGGTGCCGTGGGCCTCGTACTCTTCGTGCACGACCCGGGCGAGAGGCACCGCGATCTCCACATCGCCCTGCTCCGGGTTCGGTCCGCGCAGGAGCCCCTCGAGGAGATTCACGTCGAGCGCGGACTGCTGAGTCACCTCCGAGCCCCAAGCGTTCGATACCACCTCCTGACCCGAGAGGTAAAAATCCCACGTACGCATGCGCCCACCCTAGCCAGCGGCACCCCGCCCGCTGATCGACCTAAACGAGCGTTCCATCTGTCGCAAGTTCGGGCGTCGGGTGGTGTCCGAAAGAGGATCGTGCACCGGACGGATTCGTTAGGGGTTCTCGCTCGCCGGCCCTTCTGTGTCAGCGAGGAAGGCGGCGGCGAGTCGAGCGACCTTCTGGCGGTATC
>NZ_PSUE01000054.1:0-3647 GCF_002931645.1 Rathayibacter sp. AY2B5
CGCCCTCCGCGCCCCGTGCCGCGTCCGCCCCGCGCACCCCCCGCCCGAAGCGGCCGCCCGCCCCGCCCTCGTCCGCGTGGATCGCCGGCGTCCGCGGCTCCGGCTTCACGCTGCTGGTGATGGGGATCATGATCCTCGCGGTGGTCGTGCTCGCCCCGAGCATCAAGAACTTCGTCGAGCAGCGCGCCGAGATCGCCGAGCTGCAGCGCTCGGTCGACGCGGCCAAGACCCAGGCGCAGAACCTCGACGAGCAGCGCACCCGCTGGTCCGACCCGGCGTTCATCCGCGCGCAGGCCCGCGAGCGGCTGTACTTCGTGATGCCCGGCGAGGTGAGCTACCTCGTGCTCGACGACGTGACGCTCGCCCAGCAGGCGCAGCAGCCCGCGAGCGACACGGTGCAGGAGACCCCGAGCGACTGGGCCGGCTCCCTGCTGTCCTCGATCGCGTTCTCGGGCCTCGGCGAGCCGACCGCCGACGAGCTGACACCGACTCCGTAGCTCCCGCCCGACCCCGTCGGTCCCGCCCGACCCCGCGTACACTGGAGCGTCCTCCCGGCCGTCCGTCCTCTGGAGCCCCCGTGACCACGCCCCCCTTCGATCCGCCGTCCGAGCGCGACATCGCGGTCGTCTCCGCCCAGCTGGGCCGTCCCGCCCGGGACGTCGTCGGGATCAGCGCACGCTGCGTCTGCGGCGACCCGACGGTGGTCTCCACGAGCCCCCGCCTGTCCGACGGCACGCCGTTCCCCACCTTCTACTACCTGACCCACCCCGCCGCGACGGCCGCGATCTCGCAGCTCGAGGCCACCCAGGTCATGGTCGAGTACAACGCGATGCTCGCCGAGGACGAGGAGCTGCGCGAGGCGTACGCCGCTGCGCACCGGGCGTTCCTGGCCGACCGCGAGAGCGTCGGCTCCGTCCCCGAGATCGCGGGCATCTCCTCCGGGGGCATGCCCTCGCGGGTGAAGTGCCTCCACGCCCTCGCCGCGCACGCCCTCGCGGCGGGCCCCGGCGTCAATCCGATCGGCGATCTGGCCCTGGCCCGCGCCGACTGGTCTCCCGAGCGCTGCGCCTGCAGGCCGCTCGACGCGTAGCCGCTCCTACCGGAGCCACGGAGGCGCCACCACCGGCGCGCTCTTCGCTAAGCTGATTCCCAGTCGGGGTCAGTGCTGCCCACCGCATCGAGAGCGGGCACTTCGCATTGCGTGAGGGTGTTCGCATTGTCCATCCCTCTTGGAGAGTCAACCGTGCCCAGAATCCTGATCGTCGGAGGCGGCTACGCCGGCTTCTACACCGCGTGGAAGCTCGAGAAGCAGCTCCGCCCGCACGAGGCAGAGGTCACGATCGTCGACCCGCTGCCCTACATGGCGTACCTGCCCTTCCTCCCCGAGGTCGCCGCGGGGTCGATCGAGCCGCGCCACGCGATCGTCTCGCTCCGCCGCCACCTCAAGAAGACCGCGATCCTCGCCGCCAAGGTGACGAAGATCGACCACGCGAGCCGCACCGCGACGATCACCCCGACCGTGGGCGAGCCCTACGAGTTCGAGTACGACCAGATCGTCGTCACCGCCGGCTCCGTCTCGCGCACCTTCCCGATCCCGGGCGTCGCCGACAACGCGATCGGCCTGAAGACGATCGAGGAGGCGACCGCGATCCGCGACCGCATGCTCACGAACTTCGACAAGGCCGCGTCGCTGCCCGTCGGCCCCGAGCGCGCGCGCCTGCTGACCGTCACGGTCGTCGGCGGCGGGTTCGCGGGCATCGAGGTCTTCGCCGAGCTGCGCTCCTTCGCGAGCGCGCTGCTCAAGCGCTACCCCGAGATCGACTTCGAGGAGACGCAGTTCCACCTCATCGAGGCGATGGGCCGGATCATGCCCGAGGTCGCCCTCGAGACGAGCCACTGGGTGCTGAAGAACCTCGACCAGCGCGGCGCCACCGTGCACCTCGACACGCAGCTCAAGTCGGCCGAGAACGGCGTCATCCAGCTGTCGACGGGCGAGAGCTTCGAGTCGGACCTCATCATCTGGACCGCGGGCGTCATGGCGAACCCGTCGATCAAGAACTCCGACCTGCCCATCGAGGAGCGCGGCCGCCTGCGCGTGCGCGCCGACCTCCGCGTCGGCCACGACGACGTGCTCGTCGAGGGCGCCTGGGGGGCCGGCGACGCGACGGCCGTCCCCGACCTCACCGGCGGGGGCGTCGGCGGCTTCTGCGTGCCGAACGCCCAGCACGCCGTCCGCCAGGGCAAGCTCATGGCCAAGAACATCACCGCGGTGCTCCGCGGCGAGGAGCCGGTCGACTACGTGCACAAGAACCTCGGCGCGGTCGCGGGCCTGGGCATCGGCATCGGCGTGTTCCAGTCCGGCAAGATCGCCGTGAAGGGCTTCCCCGCCTGGGTGATGCACCGCGGCTACCACGGTCTCGCCATGCCCTCGTGGGAGCGCAAGTTCCGCGTGGTCTGGGGCTGGTGGAACAACCTCTGGCTCGGCCGCGACATCGCCTCGATCGAGGCCCGCGAGTACCCCCGCGGGTCCTTCGAGACCTACGCGTCGCGTCCGCGTCCGGCGGCCCCGGCCGCCGAGGCTCCGGCCGCGCAGGCCCCGGCGCAGATTCCCGGCCAGGCCGGTGCTCCGGTCCCGGTCGGCGGCGAGCCCGCCAAGTCCTGAAACCGCCGCCGGGAGGATCGCTCCTCCCGGTGGTCGCCCCCATAGCCCAATCGGCAGAGGCAGACGACTTAAAATCGTCTCAGTCTGGGTTCGAGTCCCAGTGGGGGCACTCCGTCCGACGCGCCGCTCTCTAAGCGGCGCGGGCGTGCGCGCTGCGTCGAGCGGGCTCGAGCAGCCCGGCCTCGAGGGCCTGGGTGATCTCGCCCGGGGTGCAGTCGGCGCAGAGCACGACGAGCTCCTCCTCGGTGTCGCGGCCGCCGGAGCGGTCGAGGACGACGGCGTCGGTTCCGCAGAGTGCGCATTCGATCATGCGGGTACCGTACGTCCGACCTCCGACATGCGCGCGGCAGCGCCCCGGCGCGTCCCGCCCGGATCCGACAGGGCGCCGGGTGCGCCCCCGGACCGGTCGTCCGTGCGGCCGGAGGAGCCCGGTGTTCGGGAATCGGACGAGGATCCCGCGCGCCCGCGCCGCCTCGCCTAGAGTCGTCACCGGGCGGTTCCGAGCCCGGGCGCCCGCGTCCGGATGCGAGCCGCCCGGTCCACGGCGGGCGCCGGAACGGTCCCGCTTCTCGTGCCCGCGGGCACCGTCATGCACCGCCCGGCGACGGGCGGCCGGGAGGCCCCCATGGGGAAGCTGCTCTACGGAGCCTCGGGAGTCGAGATCGAGTTCGACGACCGCACGCTCACGCACGTCCAGATCGTCATCGCCAACAAGCTGCGCCGCCGCGAGAGCTTCTTCTTCTCCTGGCGGGACGACCCCGCGGTCGGCGACGGCCGCTCGAGCATCTGGCTCGACCCCTCCGTGCCCCTCTACTTCAAGTACTTCGGCGGACGGGTCCCCTCGATCAACCGCACCTGGATCGACCTGCTGACCGTCTCGGCGAACTCGTCCGGCGGGCTGCAGCTCGTGCAGGAGCCGGACGCCGCCCCCACCCCGCCGCCGAAGTACTTGAAGTAGAGGGGCACGGAGGGGTCGAGCCAGATG
>NZ_PSUE01000055.1:0-2756 GCF_002931645.1 Rathayibacter sp. AY2B5
GGGACCTTAGTTGGTGGTCTGGGTTGTTTCCCTCTCGACTATGAAGCTTATCCCCCACAGTCTCACTGCTGCGCTCTCACTTACCGGCATTCGGAGTTTGGCTGACGTCAGTAAGCTTTTGGGCCCCATCGGCCATCCAGTAGCTCTACCTCCGGCAAGAAACACGCAACGCTGCACCTAAATGCATTTCGGAGAGAACCAGCTATCACGAAGTTTGATTGGCCTTTCACCCCTATCCACAGCTCATCCCCTCCATTTTCAACTGAAGTGGGTTCGGTCCTCCACGACGTCTTACCGTCGCTTCAACCTGGCCATGGATAGATCACTTCGCTTCGGGTCTAGACCCTGCGACTGAATCGCCCTATTCGGACTCGCTTTCGCTACGGCTGCCCCACACGGGTTAACCTCGCCACAGAGCACTAACTCGCAGGCTCATTCTTCAAAAGGCACGCCGTCACCCCTACAAGGAGGCTCCGACGGTTTGTAAGCAAACGGTTTCAGGTACTATTTCACTCCCCTCCCGGGGTACTTTTCACCTTTCCCTCACGGTACTTGTCCGCTATCGGTCATCTGGGAGTATTTAGGCTTATCAGGTGGTCCTGACAGATTCACACGGGATTTCTCGGGCCCCGTGCTACTTGGGATACTCTTCACGCCATAACACCATTTCGACTACGGGGCTCGCACCCGCTCTGGCCAGGCGTTCAAACCTGTTCGTCTATGATGCGCTGTAACGTTCACCGGCCGGCAGACCGGAACGAAAAGTCCCACAACCCCGGCCATGCAACCCCTGCCGGGTATCACACATGACTCGGTTTAGCCTCTTCCGCGTTCGCTCGCCACTACTGACGGAATCACTGTTGTTTTCTCTTCCTGTGGGTACTGAGATGTTTCACTTCCCCACGTTCCCTCTACCCGCCCTATATATTCAGGCGGGAGTCACCAGGTCACCACAAGGGGCCTGGCGGGGTTTCCCCATTCGGAAATCCTCGGATCACAGCTCGTTTATCAGCTCCCCGAGGCTTATCGCAGATTACGACGTCCTTCTTCGGCTCCAGATGCCAAGGCATTCACCGTTTGCTCTTATGAACTTGCTAATCACATGAGTTAAGAAACTACAACTCGAAAAGTTGCAGATCCAATGATTTGCATGACCGCAACCCGAAAGCCGCGCCATGCGAATCTTGTCGATCCACGACCGAAGCCGTGAATCTAAGATGCTCGCGTCCACTGTGTAGTTCTCAAAATACGGGCGGTATCCCTCTCCCACACACCCAGGCGTGAGAAAAAGATCCGGAGAGTCGACCCCGCCACCCGAAGGCAGCCGGCCCGGTCCCTCAGGACCCAACAGCGTGCATGTACCCGACTCCACCGCCCCGACGCGTTCCCAACCCGAAGGCTGTACTGACGCGAGACGATCTCACCGAGCACCTAGTTCAATGTTCCACCCATGAGCTACCAGCAAAGACATTCGCTTTGATCTGGCGCCTGGAACACCCTGCGGTGTCCAGATGCTCCTTAGAAAGGAGGTGATCCAGCCGCACCTTCCGGTACGGCTACCTTGTTACGACTTAGTCCTAATCACCGATCCCACCTTCGACAGCTCCCTCCTTGCGGTTAGGCCACTGGCTTCGGGTGTTACCGACTTTCATGACTTGACGGGCGGTGTGTACAAGGCCCGGGAACGTATTCACCGCAGCGTTGCTGATCTGCGATTACTAGCGACTCCGACTTCATGAGGTCGAGTTGCAGACCTCAATCCGAACTGAGACCGGCTTTTTGGGATTCGCTCCACCTTACGGTATCGCAGCCCTTTGTACCGGCCATTGTAGCATGCGTGAAGCCCAAGACATAAGGGGCATGATGATTTGACGTCATCCCCACCTTCCTCCGAGTTGACCCCGGCAGTCTCCTATGAGTTCCCACCATGACGTGCTGGCAACATAGAACGAGGGTTGCGCTCGTTGCGGGACTTAACCCAACATCTCACGACACGAGCTGACGACAACCATGCACCACCTGTATACCGACCTTGCGGGGCAACCATTTCTGGAAGTTTCCGGTATATGTCAAGCCTTGGTAAGGTTCTTCGCGTTGCATCGAATTAATCCGCATGCTCCGCCGCTTGTGCGGGCCCCCGTCAATTCCTTTGAGTTTTAGCCTTGCGGCCGTACTCCCCAGGCGGGGAACTTAATGCGTTAGCTGCGACACGGAGACCGTGGAAAGGTCCCCACATCTAGTTCCCAACGTTTACGGCGTGGACTACCAGGGTATCTAATCCTGTTCGCTCCCCACGCTTTCGCTCCTCAGCGTCAGTAACGGCCCAGAGAACTGCCTTCGCCATCGGTGTTCCTCCTGATATCTGCGCATTCCACCGCTACACCAGGAATTCCATTCTCCCCTACCGCACTCTAGTCTGCCCGTACCCACTGCAGGCCCGAGGTTGAGCCTCGGGTTTTCACAGCAGACGCGACAAACCGCCTACGAGCTCTTTACGCCCAATAATTCCGGACAACGCTTGCACCCTACGTATTACCGCGGCTGCTGGCACGTAGTTAGCCGGTGCTTTTTCTGCAGGTACCGTCAAGCCGAAGCCCTTCTTCCCTACTAAAAGAGGTTTACAACCCGAAGGCCGTCATCCCCCACGCGGCGTTGCTGCATCAGGCTTTCGCCCATTGTGCAATATTCCCCACTGCTGCCTCCCGTAGGAGTCTGGGCCGTGTCTCAGTCCCAGTGTGGCCGGTCACCCTCTCAGG
>NZ_PSUE01000056.1:0-2267 GCF_002931645.1 Rathayibacter sp. AY2B5
GGTTCGAGCGGGGCGGGTTCGAGCGGACGGGTTCGAGCGGGGCGGGCGGCGCGGGCTGGTGGTTCGGCTCAGGAATCGCGCGGACAGGGATGTGCGAGCTTGCGCTCGCCGCCGGTCCTCCCTCCACAGGCGGGGTACCGGCTCCGTTGTCCCGATCCTGGTCACGGGCCCCGGCCCGATGTCGGTGGTCGCTGATTCAATACACGTATGAGAAGTTCGGGTGACGCGGCGCAGGCGGTCGAGGCGGTGCGCGCGGGCGAGGCGGCGCAGACGCTCGACGCGGTGCGCGCGCTCGCCGGTCTCGCGGCGGGGCTCGCCCGCTCCTCGGCACCGGTGCTGCTCGCGGGGGCCGTCGCCCTGCACACGGCGTACCGGGCGGCGCTGCTCGTGCCGGAGTCGTTCGCGCGGGGGAGTCGTCTTTCCCGGAGCGAGGCGGGAGACCTCGTGGAGCGCTCGATCCGAGCCGAGTTCGCGACGGCGCTCGGGATGTCGGAGCGCGTGGCGTCTCGGCGTCTCGAGCATGCTCGGCTCCTCATCGAGGACCTCCCGGCGACCCGTGCCCTCCTGGCCGAGGCCCGGATCCTCTGGGAGGCCGGCGAGGTCGTCTGCGCCGCCGCCGCGACCCTCCCCGCTCCGTCGCGCGCGCCCTTCGACGAGCGGGCGGCCGCCGCGGCGCTCACGCAGACGCCCACCCAGCTCCGCCGGACCGTGGCGCGGTTGCGCGACGAGCTGCACGAGCAGCCGTTCACCGAACGCCACGCCCGCGCCCGAGAGGACCGCAGCGTGTGGCTCGGAGCCGAGGCCGACGGCATGGCCACGCTCTGCGCCCTGCTGCCGGCCCCGGTCGCGGTCGGCGCCTACAACCGTCTCGACCGCATCGCCCGCTCGCTCCGCGACGGGGCGGACGCGGCGGGGATCGGGTTCGGTGCAGGTGCGAGTGCGAGTGCGAGTGGGAGTGCGAGTGCGACTGCGACTGCGACTGCACAGAGCGGTACTGGTGCCCGTGGCGATGCTCCGGTGGCAGTCGGCGCGCGGACGGACGCTGGTGCTGGTGCTGGTGCTGGTGCTGGTGCTGGTGCTGGTGCCGGTGCCGGTGCCGGGCTCGGCGCGGAGACGGGTGGCGGCGCCGGTGGAGACGCTGACATCTCCCTCGGCGACGGCCGGACGCTCGCGCAGCTGCGGGCCGACGCCCTCGTCGATCTGCTCATCGACGGCGACATCTCCGCAGACGGATCCTCGGGAGAAGGAGCGAGCGCCGTCCGCGCCTCGGGCTCCGGAATCCACGCCTCGGTCTCCGGAGTCCGCGCCGACGTGCGCCTCACCCTCGCCGCCAGCACCGCGGTCGGCCTCGACGACGCGCCGGCCGAACTCGACGGCTACGGTCTCGTCCCCGCCGACATCGCCCGGGAGCTCGTGCGCACGGCGGCCGCCTTCACGCGGGTGCTGACCGATCCGGACACGGGAGTGGTGACGTCGGTCGGCAGGACCCTCCGCGTCCCGCCCCCTCGGATGCGCCTCCAGCTGCAGCTGCGCGACCGGACCTGCCGGTTCCCCGGCTGCACCCGCTCGTCCTCGACGGCCGAGGCCGACCACACCCTCGAGTGGCGGAACGGAGGCGAGACCGCCCTCGGCAACCTGGCCTCGCTCTGCGTCGCGCACCACCACGTCCGCCACGGCGACCGCTGGACCTACGCCCTCCATCCGGACGGCACCGTCGTCTGGACGACCCCCACCGGCCGTCGGATCACCGACCGACCGCGGGCGCTGCCCGGAGCTCCGCTGCCGCCCACGCGACGACCGACGCCGCAGTCGGCGCAAGAACCGGAGCCGCAGCCGCACCCGCTGTCACCACGATCCTCGTCATCGCAGCTGAGGTCATCGCGACCGTCGTCACCTCGACCGTCGCCATCGCTGCTGTCGCCGACGCGGCCGCGGTTCGTGGACGCGTCTCCGCCGTTCTGATCCGCAGCCCGACCTGCCGGGCGATCCGACACTCCGTCGGCCGCGAGGCGGTGCATCGCCGTGCCTGGACACGCCCAGGCGCCCTCGCGCTCTCGCACCTCCGGCGCCGCGAGGTCCGTCGGCACGTTGGCGCTTCGTCGAGCCTCGAGCCTCGAGCCTCGAGCCTCGAGCCTCGAGCCTCGAGCCTCGAGCCCCGTGTCCCGTGGTGCTTCGGCGCTTCGGGGCGTCGGCCACCGCGTCCCGGTCCGCCCGCGTCCCGGTCCGCCCGCGTCCCGGTCCGCCCCTGTCCCCGGTCCGCCCCTGTC
>NZ_PSUE01000057.1:0-1845 GCF_002931645.1 Rathayibacter sp. AY2B5
CTCCCGGCCCACGCCGCCGCCCCGCTCTCTCCCGGCCCCCCGCATCCTCTTCTCCCGCCCGCACTCCGCACGACAGGAACGAGCACCCATGACGCTGTCCACTCCTCAGACCGCCTACGCCTCCGCCAAGCTCCAGGGCACCGGAGTGGGACGCGGGCTGGCCCTCGGGCCGGTCCTGCGCATGCCGGAGCCGCTGCCCGAGCCCGAGGACACCGCCAGCACCCGCAGCGTCGCCCAGGAGGAGGAGCGCGCCGTCTCGTCGCTGTCCGCCACCGCCGCGACGATCCGCCACCGAGGCGAGCGGGCCGGCGGCTCGGCGAAGGACGTCCTCGACGCCCAGGCCCTGATGGCCGAGGACCCGTCCCTCGCGGACGACGTCAAGGCGCGGATCGCCGGGGGCAAGACCGCGGAGCGCGCCGTGCACGAGGCCTTCGCCGGCTTCCGCGACCTGCTCGTGGCGATGGGCGGCTACATGGCCGAGCGCGCGACCGACCTCGACGACGTCTCGCAGCGCGTCGTGGCGCACCTGCGCGGCGTCGCCGCTCCCGGCGTCCCCGAGTCGGACGAGCCGTTCGTGCTCGTCGCCCGCGACCTCGCTCCGGCCGACACGGCGCTGCTCGACCTCGAGAAGGTCCTCGGCCTGATCACCAGCGACGGTGGACCGACCTCGCACACGGCGATCCTCGCCCGGGAGAAGTCGATCACCGCCATCGTCGGCACCACCGGCGCCCTCGACCTGCGGGACGGCCAGCTCGTCATCCTCGACGCCACCTCCGGCGTCGTGACGGTGAACCCCTCGGACGCCGAGATCGGCGCCGCGAAGTCCTCGATCGCCGAGCGCGCCGAGATGCTCGCCGCACCGGTCGTCCCCGGCGCGCTGGCCGACGGCCACGCCGTGCCGCTGCTCGCGAACCTCGGCTCGGCCGACGGCGCTGCGAACGCGGTCGAGCTCGGCGCCGAGGGAGTGGGGCTGTTCCGCACCGAGTTCCTCTTCCTCGACGCGAAGGAGGCGCCCTCGGTCGCCGAGCAGGCGGAGCAGTACACGCGCCTGCTCGCCGCGTTCCCCGGCCGCAAGGTCGTCGTCCGCGCGCTCGACGCCGGCGCCGACAAGCCGCTGAGCTTCCTCAACGACGACCACGAGGAGAACCCGGCCCTCGGTCTCCGCGGACTGCGCGCCCTCCGCGCCAGTGAGCAGATCCTCCGCGACCAGCTCACCGCCCTCGCCCAGGCCGATGCCGCGACCGACGCCGACCTCTGGGTCATGGCGCCGATGGTCGCGACCGTGGACGAGACCCGCTACTTCACCTCGATGGCGCGGGAGCTCGGCATCCGCACCGCCGGAGTGATGGTGGAGGTCCCCTCCTCCGCCCTGCTCGCCGACCGCATCCTCGGAGTCGCGGACTTCGCCTCGATCGGCACCAACGACCTGACCCAGTACACGCTCGCCGCCGACCGCATGCTCGGCACGGTCTCGGCGTTCCAGGACCCGTGGCACCCGGCCGTGCTCCGCCTCGTCGGCGAGGTCGGCCGCGCGGGAGCGGCGCTGGGCAAGCCCGTCGGGATCTGCGGAGAAGCCGCCGCCGACCCGCTGCTCGCCGTGGTCCTCGTCGGCCTCGGCGCCACCACCCTCTCGATGTCGCCGTCGGCTCTCGCCGACGTCCGCGCCGAGCTGGCCGAGCACACCCTCGAGGACGCCAAGCGGTACGCGGAGCTCGCTCTCGCCGCCGACAGCGCCGCCGACGCCCGCTCCGCGGTCACCGAGGCGATCGCCGCCTCCTGATCCCGGATCACCAGCCCCACCCCCCTGCACCACCCCGCCACTCGGGAGCCGGGACGCCTCAGGAG
>NZ_PSUE01000058.1:0-1561 GCF_002931645.1 Rathayibacter sp. AY2B5
GCGGGGGTCCGCGGAGCGGGCGCCTGCGGGGCGGGGCATCTGCGGAGCGGGCGCCTGCGGGCCGGGCGCGTCCCCGGCCGGGCACGGCATGCCGCGCCCCGCGCCGGCCGTCAGCCGAGGACGACGTGCTCCCCGCCGCGCTGCTCGGCGATCTCCTCGCCGACCTCCTCCGCCTCCTGGCGCGACTCGTGGTGGCTCAGCGGGACGCGGGCGTGGGCGATGCGGTTGTGCCAGCCCTGCTCGTCGGAGTAGGTCTCGATGGGGAGGACGGTCGTGGTGCTCATGGTGCTCCTTCGTGGTGGTCCCTCCATGGCACCTCGCGCCCCCCGCCGCTCGGGAGAGGGTTGACGCGAGCCCGTGTCTCGAGCAGGACGGAGGCGTCTCGGCGGCACACCAGCGAGCGACGGCGCCGCGGCGGGTCAGGGCGAGACCATGCCGCCGTTCACGTTGAGGGTCTCGCCGGCGACGAAGCTCGACTCGGCGGACGCCAGGAACACGTAGGCCGGGGCCTGCTCGGCAGGCTGCGCGGCACGGCCCATCGGCGACTCGCTCGAGCCGAAGTCGGGCAGGCTCTCGGGGTCGACGCCGCCGCTCACCTGCAGGGCGGTCCACGTCGGGCCGGGCGCCACGACGTTCACGCGAATGCCCTTCGCGGCGAGCTGCTGCGCAAGGCCCTTCGAGAGGTTGTTGATCGCGCCCTTCGTCATCGCGTAGTCGAGGCGGTCGGGGGCGGGCTTGTGCGCCTCCGCCGACGCCGTGTTGATGATCGTGGCGCCCGCGGGCAGGTGCGGGAGGGCCGCGCGGATGATCCGGAACGGAGCGAAGACGTTGACCGCGAAGGTCGCCTCGAACTGCTCGTCGGTGATGTCGAGCAGGTCCTCCTTCCAGATCTGCTTCCCGGCCACGTTGACCACCGCGTCGAGCCCGCCGAGGCCCTCGACCGCCTCCGCCACGAGCCGCGTGCAGTACTCGGCACTCGTGAGATCGCCGGGGATCGGCACGGCGGTGCGCCCCTCCGCGCGGATCAGCCCGATCACGTGCTGCGCGTCCTCCTCCTCGCTCGGGAGGTAGGCGAGGGCGACGTCGGCCCCCTCGCGGGCGAAGGCGATGGCCACGGCGGCGCCGATCCCGGAGTCGGCTCCCGTGATGAGCGCGCGGCGACCCGCGAGCCGACCGGTGCCGCGGTAGCTCTCCTCGCCGAGGTCCGGCACCGGGGTCATCCGCGACTGCAGCCCGGGCTCGGGCTGCTGCTGGACCGGCGGAGTCACATCCGGGTACCGGGTGGCGGGGTTCGTGAACGTGTACTGGTCGGGCATGGCTCCTCCGTCCGCGGCACCCGGATCGGGCCGCTCCCCTCCATCCCAGGCGAGCCGCGCCTCCGGGGCCACCCCGTGCACGGGCGGGCGGCGCTGTGGTAGCCGGCGCCGCGCCTGCTCGGAGGACCGGCACGGCGGCCCGGACGTGCCGGTGCCCCCCTCCGCGGCTGAACACCGGACGACAGTGGGCTCCCCCACGCGCCGACGCCGCGCGGGCGTGCGAGGCTTGATGGTCGTCCCCCTCC
>NZ_PSUE01000059.1:0-1338 GCF_002931645.1 Rathayibacter sp. AY2B5
TCCCTCGCGACCTGACGTCCGGCGTCGGCGCTGGCACCGCGACGAGGGCGGCGAGCCGGTTTCATGCTGCGGCAGACGTTTGCGGGTCGGGTGGACATGTACAGGATGAACCCGCTTTCGAAGGAGCCCGTCATGACTGCCGCCCCTGACCGAGACCCCCTGGACGTCCTGCTGGATGAGTCCAGCCCCCGCACATCGACAGTGACGAACGACGTCGCTGTCGAGCTGGCCGAGCTTCAGCAGCTCGCGGCGGCAGAGGCCCGCGTCAACCGTCACCGCTGGGCGCGTCCTGCGGTCGCCGGAGTGGCGTCGCTGGTACTGCTCGGTGGCATGGCGACCGCGGCCGCCGCGGCGACGGGCGCGTGGTCGCCGTGGGCGGAGACGCCGGACGCCTCGATCACCTATTCGCTGCCCAGCGGTGTTCAGTGTGAGGAGCGCATGGGAGACGTTCAAGGAACCGATCCGGCGGCCGTCGCCGTGGTCGAGAACTTCTACCAGACGACCGACATAGACGCCCTCCTCAGCGACGGGGCACTCCAGGAGACCATCGCGCAGCTGCGTACCGAGGACCGATCCTTCATCAACGCTGACGGATCCCGCACGCCGGCCGGCTACGGCACCGAGTTCTACAACGCCGACCGGGAGTACTCGACCGCCGTCGGGCGCATCATCAGCAACGCTCTTGACGCCGAACTCGCTGCGCAGAACGTCGACGTCGACGCCGCAAACCTCAGCATCGCCGGCGAGGCCCACTGCCCCGGAGCGACCTGGTGACCCGCCAGACGTCCGATGAGGCGGAGCGACTCAGCGAGGCTCTGCGCGTCGCCTCGCCCGACTTGCTCAAGTACCTGCAACGCCGCCTCCCTCTCGAGGACGCCGCCGACGCGCTCGGGGACGTCATGCTCACCGCATGGCGCCGTGTCGGCGCCCTCCCCCGCACCGCGGAGGAGTCGAGGATGTGGCTCTTCGGCATCGCCCGGAACGTCCTCTCGAACAGCACCCGCACTGAGAACAGGCGAGCCGACCTCTCCGGCCGGCTCCGCGGCGTCCTCGCGACCGCTCCCACCGAAGGACGCCCCGCCGACGAAGGAGCCGAGGTGCGCGATGCGATCGGCAGGCTCGCGCCAGAACAGGCCGAGCTCGTCCGCCTCATCCACTGGGACGGCTTCTCCATCACCGAAGCCGGACAACTCCTCGGCGTCCCCGCATCGACCGCACGCACCCGCTACCAACGAGCACGAGAAGACCTGCGGTCGACCCTGGCGGCATCACCAGCACGCGCCGACAACGCCAAGCCCCTCCGAGCGGTCCGCTGAAAGCGTCCCGCAGATCGATCCC
>NZ_PSUE01000006.1:0-193429 GCF_002931645.1 Rathayibacter sp. AY2B5
GGCCGCCACGGGCCGGGCGGCGGAGGAGGACGGGGAGTCGGCGCCGGGGAGGAGCGTCAGGACGCGTCCTTCACCATCCCGCGGACCGAGAGCTGGACGACCAGCGGCCGGTGGTCGCTCCCGGCGTCGTCGCGGTCGTCGACGACCTGGTAGCCCGAGACCTCCCAGCGTCCGGAGAAGAGGACGTGGTCGATCGGGGCGCCGAGCGCGGGCGGGACCGAGGACGGCCAGGTGCCCAGGGCGGCGCCGCCCGCGACGGTCCCCGCGTCGCGGCAGCCGCCCAGCGCGGCCGAGCCCGGCAGCCCGGTCCAGTGGTCGGCGGTGGAGTTCAGATCGCCGAGGACCACGACGTCCTCCTCCGCGGAGCAGAGCGCGGAGACCGAGAGCAGATCGCTCCGCCACTCCGCGAGGCGCGAGGGGATCGGCGCCATGGTGTGCACCGCGGCGAGGACGGGGCGCTCGGGGGTGTCGGGGCGCGCGACGAGGGACGGCGTCGATCCGGTGACGACCGCGGCGGTGTCGACGCTGTAGCCGCCGAGCGAGGGGGAGAGCAGCAGGGCCGCCCCGTCGTCGGCGCCCGACCCGGCGTAGTGGAGGGTCATCGACATCCCCTGGGCGCTGAGCGCGTTCACGACGTCCTGCGCGTGCGTCTGCGAGACCTCGAGGAGGGCGATGCCGTCGACCGCGCTCTCCCGGGCGAGCGAGGCGATCGTGTCGACGGGCACGCCGTCGTGCAGCACGTTCCAGGTCGCGAGGCGCACGTCGGCGAGGCGGTGGGCGCGCGGAGCGGCGGAGTCGTAGCCCCGCGCTCCCTGCACTCCCGCGAGCACGAGCGCGAAGACGACGCCGAGCGCCGCGAGGGCCAGCGCGAGGCGCCTGACCGGAGCGACGAGGACCGCGATCACGACCAGGACAGCGGCGAGCCCGACGGCCGCCGCGCCCGTCGCGAGCCGGAACGGCACCAGCTGGGCGAAGGGGGCCTCCCGGGCGATCCCGAAGAAGCCGGGCGCCGCGACCACCAGCAGAGCGATCGCCACGATCACCGCCACCGCGGTCTTCACCAGTCTCGTCCCCATCGCCGCCCAGGCTACTAGGGCATCGGAGGGCTCGCAGGCGGCGCGTCTACGATGAGCGCATGCATGTCGACGGGGGCCGTTACGACCTCCACACCCACTCCGTCGTCTCCGACGGTACCGAGGCTCCGGCCGTCCTGGTGCGGGCCGCGGCCGCGGCCGGGCTCGCCGGAGTGGCGCTCACCGACCACGACACGACCGGCGGCTGGGCCGAGGCGCTCGCCGCGGCCGAGGAGGCGGGCATCGACCTGCTGCCCGGCATGGAGCTCTCCTCCCGCGTCGGCTGGGCCAGCGTCCACGTCCTCGCGTACCTCGTCGATCCGGCGGATCCGGGGCTCGTGGCCGAGACCGCGCGCATCCGCTCGGCCCGCACGCACCGCGCGGAGGCGATCGTCACCGCGATCGCGGCCGACTACGACCTCACCTGGGACGACGTCCTCGCCCAGACCAGCCCGGGCACGACCATCGGGCGTCCGCACATCGCCGACGCGCTCGTCGCCCGCGGCCTGGCCACCGACCGCTCCGCGGCCTTCGCGGGGATCCTCGACTGGCGCGGCGGCTACTACCGCCCGCACTACGCGCCCGACCCGGTCGACGCCGTGCGCCTGGTCCGCGCGGCGGGCGGGGTCCCGGTCATCGCGCACCCGGCCGCGAGCGCCCGCGGGATCGCGGTCGAGTCGATCCTCCCGCAGCTCGTCGACGCCGGCCTGTTCGGCCTCGAGGTCGAGCACCGCGAGAACACGGCCGACGGCAAGCGCCGCCTGCGCGAGCTCGCCGAGCAGTACTCGCTCGTCACCACGGGCTCGAGCGACTACCACGGCACGGGCAAGCCCAACCGCCTGGGCGAGAACACGACCGCGCGCGCGACCGTCGACGCGATCCGCTCCTCCGCCCGCTGAGTCGCGGAGAGCCGCTGACAGGCGGAGAGCCGCCGGATCACCGTGACCGCTGAGGGGCGGAGAGCCGCTGAGTCGCGTGGGGACACCGCTGAGTCGCGGGAGAGCCGCTGAGACGCCGAGAGCCCGCCCTCCCGCGACGGATCGCGGGGGGACGGGCTCGGGGCGCGGAGGCTCAGGCCTGCGCGTCGGGGCGCGGCGAGCGGCGGCGCGACCGGGTGCGGCGGCGCGGCTCGCTGTTGCCGTCGTGGTGCTCCTTGCTCTCGCTCGAGGGAGCGGGGCCGGTCTGCTGCGGAGCGGTCGAGTCGGCGGAGTCGGAGCGGGTGCGGCGACGCGGCGGCCGGTCGCCCCGCTCGGAGCGCTCGCCGCGGTCGGAGCGCTCGCCCCGGTCCGGGCGCGCGTCGGCCTTCGCCTCGGCGGGGATCGGGGTCGGCTTCAGCCGTCCCTTGGTCCCCGCGGGGATGTCGAGGTCGGTGTAGAGGTGCGGCGACGACGAGTAGGTCTCGACCGGGTCGGGCTGGCCGAACTCCAGCGCCCGGTTGATGAGGGCCCACTTGTGCAGGTCCTCCCAGTCGACGAAGGTCACCGCGATGCCGGTCTTGCCCGCGCGCCCGGTGCGGCCGACGCGGTGCAGGTAGGTCTGGTCGTCGTCCGGGATCGTGTGGTTGATCACGTGGGTGACGTCGTTCACGTCGATGCCGCGCGCGGCGACGTCGGTGGCGATCAGGATGTCCTTCTTGCCGGCCTTGAACGCCGCCATCGCGCGCTCGCGCTGCTCCTGGTTGAGGTCTCCGTGCACGGCCGCCGCGTTGAAGCCGCGGTCGTTGAGCTCCTCGACGATGCGGGCCGCGGCGCGCTTCGTGCGGGTGAAGATGACGGTCTTGCCGCGGCCCTCGGACTGCAGGATGCGCGCGATGACCTCGTCCTTGTCGAGCGAGTGCGCCCGGTAGACGATGTGCTTGATGTTCGCCTGCGTGATGCCCTCGTCGGGGTCGGTCGCGCGGATGTGGATGGGCTTGTTCATGAAGCGGCGCGCGAGCGCGACGATCGCGCCCGGCATCGTCGCCGAGAAGAGCATGGTGTGGCGGGTGGGCGGCGTCTGCGCGAACAGCTTCTCGATGTCCGAGAGGAAGCCCAGGTCGAGCATCTTGTCGGCCTCGTCGAGGACCATCACCTGCACGTTGGCGAGCGAGAGCAGGCGCTGCCCGGCGAGGTCCAGGAGGCGGCCGGGGGTGCCGACGACGATCTGCGCGCCGGCCTTCAGCTGCTCGATCTGGCCCTCGTAGGCCTTGCCGCCGTAGATCGAGACGATCTTGGTCGGCCGGTTGGAGGCGGCCAGCTCGATGTCCTCGGTGACCTGCACGGCGAGCTCGCGGGTCGGGACGACGATGAGCGCCTTGACGCCCGGCTCCGGGTCGGTGCCGAGGGCCTGGATGAGGGGGAGGCCGAAGCCGAAGGTCTTGCCGGTGCCGGTCTTGGCCTGGCCGATGATGTCCTGCTTCTGCAGGGCCAGGGGGATCGTCTGCTCCTGGATGGGGAACGGCTCGAGGATGCCCTTGGCGGCGAGTGCGGCGACGATGTCGTCGTCGATGTTCAGATCGGAGAAAGTCACGGAGTGAAGCGCCTGTCGTGTCGAACGGTCTACGCCCCTGTACGACTCCGGGCGCAGGGTCACCGATCCAGCGCCGGTGACATCCCGGCGAGTCTACTGCTCCCGGCCCCGCCGGCCCCGGAACCCCGCTCCTCCGGCGCCCTATGCTGAGGAAATGGCTGCCTGGTTCCGACGTCGACGTCCCCTGCTCGAGGTGCCCCGCCTGACGCCCCGCGGGGAGTCGAGCCAGAAGCGCGACCGCGTCGACCTCGCCGACCTCACCCCCGAGGTGCTGCCCTACCTCGGCCAGGTCGCCTACCTCCAGCTCGCGGTGTTCGAGGTGCTGGCGCGCGCCGTCGCCGAGACCGACGACCTCGCGGACAAGGAGGCCATCTCCTCCGCCGCCGGCACGGCGCTCGCGAAGCACCACGCGGTCGTCGCCGAGCTGCGCCGCCGCGACGTGGAGCCCGGCGAGGCCATGACTCCGTTCCGCCCCGCGATCGACACCTTCGAGCGGCTCACCCGCGGTGCGGACCTCCACGAGACGCTGCTCTCGGCGTACATCACGGCGGGCCTGCTCGACGACTTCTTCATCCGCCTCACCGGCGGGCTGCCCACCGACGTGGGGCCGCGCATCGCGCAGACGCTCGGCGCGGACACGGGCGTCGACGGCGTGATCGCGATCCTCCGCCGCGAGATCGCCGCGGACGAGCGCCTGGGCTCGCGCCTGGCCGTCTGGGGCCGCCGCCTGGTGGGCGACACCCTCCTCGTGGCGCGCTCCGCACTGATGGGCTCGGGCAACCACGACTCCGACGAGTCGAGGATAGAGCCGGTGTTCACCGAGCTCATCGCCTCGCACACGCGCCGGATGGACGCGCTGGGGCTCACGGCCTGACGGTTCCCGGCGTCGCACTGCGCCGGAATCCGGAACGACGGAGGCGCGGAAGTCCGAGGACTCCCGCGCCTCAGGCTCGGATCAGGGGGCGACGCGTCCCGAGAGCATCGCCTGCAGGGAGGCCTCGTCGCGGCGGGCGCGGCTGCGCCCGAGCGAGAGGCCGACCGGGGCGACGACCACGGCGGTCGCGACGAGGGACAGGACCCAGATCAGGCCGCCGTCCCACGGCAGGCCCGCCCAGGTCAGCGCGACCCAGACGACTGCGGCGACGAGGCCGCCGATCGCCGGGACCAGCACGGAGCCGTGCAGGTGCCGGTGCGGCAGCCCGTAGCGCGCGGCGAGACCGATCAGGACCCCGAACAGGGTGATGAAGAGGAGCTCCACGACGTGTCCGCCCGGGACGCTCTAGGCGACGAAGCCGACGCGGCGCGACTCCTCGGAGCCGACCTCGACGAAGGCGATGGTGGCGGTCGGGACGATGTAGATCTTGCCCTTCTCGTCGCGGAGGCGGAGGACGGCGGTGCCGGCCTCGAGAGCGGTGGTCACCGTCTTCTCGACCTCGGTCACGGACATCGACGACTCGAAGTTGAGCTCGCGCGGGGTGTTGACCATTCCAATACGGATTTCCACCAGCAGTGCCTTTCGGGAGGGGACGAGGGTGTCAGGATACGGGACCGCGCTCGGACGACCGCGCCGGTTTCGCGGTGAGCGGAGCGGGCGGCCGGGGCTCCCGGCGGGGACGGGCGGGAGTGTCGGACCCGGTGGCTACCGTGGTCGTGTGACCGCTCCCGCGACCCCCGCTCCCTCCACCGCAGCCTCCGTCGGCGAGGCGCTCCCGGGCGAGCCCGCGGTCGTGCTGGACGACTCCCAGCGCGCGGTGCTCGCGCTGCCCGAGGGCCGCAGCGCCGCCGTGCTCGGGGCGCCGGGGACGGGCAAGACCACGACGGTCGTCGAGCTGGTCGCCGAGCGCGTCCTCGAGCGGGGGTACCCGCCCGAGTCGGTCGTGGTGCTCGCGGCCAGCCGCACCGCCGCCACCGCCCTGCGCGACGTGCTCGCCCTGCGGCTGGGAGTGCCGACCCGGGGCCCGCTCGCCCGGACCGCGACCTCGCTCGCGTTCGAGGCGGTCACCTCCTCCGCCAAGGAGCGCGGCCTCGAGCGGCCGACCCTCCTGACCGGCGGCGAGCAGGACGCCCTCCTCTCGGAGCTCGTCGAGGGCCACCTCGAGGAGGGGACCGGCCCGCGGTGGCCGGAGGAGTTCAGCCCCGAGGTGCTGCGGCTGCGGACCTTCCGGACCGAGCTCCGCGAGTTCGGGATGCGTGCGACCGAGCACGGGCTCGACTCGGACGCGATCCGCGCCCTCGGGGTCGACGCCGAGCGAGTGGAGTGGAGCGCGGCGGCCGACGTGCTCGACGAGCTGCGCGAGGTGGTCGAGTGGATGGCGCCCCAGGCGGGGACCCGCCTGGACGCGGCGGAGTTCGCGGCCTACGCGGCCGAGGCGATCCGCGCGGGCGAGGGCGGCGAGCGGATCGACGCGCTGCGTCTCGTCGTCGTCGACGACCTCCAGGAGGCGAGCGAGTCGACGCTCGTGCTGCTGCGGGCGCTGACGGAGCGCGGGGTGACCGTGATCGCGCTGGGCGACCCGGACGTGGCGACCAGCGCCTACCGCGGCGCGGCCTCCGACACGCTCGGCCGGTTCGCCGCGAGCATCGGCGCGTCCGACGTCGAGACTCTGGTGCTCGCGCGCGTGCACCGCCACTCGGCCGCGCTGCGGGCGGTCGTGTCGGCGGCCACCGAGCGGATCGGCACCGCGGCGGCCGGCCGGCAGCGGGCGGCGGTCGCGGCTCCGGCCCCCGAGGCGGGCCCGGCGCCCGTCCTGGTGCTGCACGCCCCGACGGCGGCGCGGGAGGCGGCGACGGTGGCGCGGCTGCTGCGCGAGCGGCGGCTGCGCGACGGAGTGCCGTGGCGGCGGATGGCGGTCGTCGTCCGCTCCGGAGCCGCGGTCCAGCCGCTGGTGAAGGCGCTCGCGGTGGCGGAGGTGCCGACCCGCTCCGTGCTCGCCGGACGGGCGCTGCGCGACGATCACGCGGCCCGGGCGCTGCTCGTGCTGGTCGGCGTCGCGATCGGCGAGCGGCCCCTCGATGCGGAACTCGCGGCGGAGCTGCTGCTCGGCCCTTTCGGCGGGGTCGACCGGCTGGGGCTGCGCAGGCTCCGGCTCGCGCTCCGGGCGGAGGAGCTGGCCGGCGGCGGCATCCGCGCGAGCGACCCGCTGCTGGTCGAGGCCCTCGCCGCGCCCGGCCGATTCGCGACCATCGACTCCGCTCCCGCCCGGCAGGCCGAGCGGCTGGCCGTGACGATCGACCGGGTCCGCCGCCTGCACGAGGAGGGGGGCTCGATCGAGGAGCTCCTGTGGTCGGCTTGGGAGTCCAGCCGCGTCGCGTCCTCCTGGCGCGAGCTCGCCCTCGGCACCGGCCTGACCGCCGCCGAGGCCAACCGCAACCTCGACGGCGTGGTCGCCCTCTTCAGCGCCGCGCGCCGGTTCGTGGAGCGGGCGACCGGGCACTCCGCGATCGGCTTCGTCACCGAGATCCTCGAGGCGGAGGTCCCCGAGGACACTCTCGCTCCGCGCTCCGTCGAGGACGCGGTCCTCATCGGCACGCCCTCCTCCGTCGTCGGCCTGGAGTTCGACGTCGTGGTGGTGGCGCGGCTGCAGGACGGCGTCTGGCCCAACCTCCGCCAGCGCGGCTCGCTGCTCGATCCGGACGGCCTGCTGCGGCACGCCCGCGGCGAGGGCGGACTGCCGCTCGACGCCCGCAAGGCCACTCTCGACGACGAGCTCCGGATGTTCGCCCTGGCCGCCTCCCGCGCCCGGCGGCAGCTCGTGCTCAGCGCCGTCGCGGGCGAGGACGAGACGCCCTCCCTCTTCTTCCGGCTCACCCCGCCGGACGCGCCGCGGCTCGATCCGGCCTCCGCGGTGCCGCTCACGCTGCGCGGGGCGGTGGCGGCGCTGCGCCGGACCGCCACCACACCGGACTCGACCGAGGCTCCCGCCGCCATCCGAGGGCTCAGCGCCCTGGCGCTCGCGGAGGTCCCCGGCGCCGACCCCTCCTCCTGGTCCGGGGTGCTCGAGCCCTCGACCACGGAGCCGCTCTTCGACGTCGGCGACCCCGAGCGTCCCGTCTCCGTCTCGCCGAGCCGCCTCGAGGCCTTCGAGCGGTCCCCTCTGGACTGGTTCGTCGACGCCGTCTCCGGCTCCACGACGAGCACGGCGATGGGGGTCGGCACCCTCGTGCACTGGGTCCTCGAGAACGCCGAGCGGCCCGATCCGCAGGAGCTGTGGGCGGCTCTCGAGTCGCGGTGGCCGGAGCTGGTCTTCGAGTCGCCCTGGCTGGGGGAGCGGCAGAAGCGCGTCACACGGCGGCTGATCGACGGCCTCGCGGGCTACCTCGCCGACTTCGAGCGCGGGGGAGGCGTGGTGCTCGGCCGCGAGCAGCAGTTCGAGCTCGACGTCCCGCCCGCCCGGGTGCGGGGCTCGATCGACCGCGTCGAGCGCGCGGCCGACGGCGCCGTCACGATCGTCGATCTCAAGACGGGCCGCAGCACCCCCCGCAAGGACGACATCGCCGAGCACGCGCAGCTGGGCAGCTATCAGCTCGCCGTCGCCGAAGGGGCGATCGAGGCGGCCGATCCGGCCGACGGGGGAGGCGCGAAGCTGCTCTTCGTGGCGACGGGCGTGCGCGGGAAGCCGTACCGCGAGGTGGTCCAGGAGCGCTTCGGCGAGGAGGAGCTGGAGCGGCTGCGCGATCGCGTCCGCGCCGCGGCCCTGGGCATGGCGGCGGCGGGCTTCTCGGGCCTGCTCGACGCGATCCCGTTCTCCCCCGGCGACGCCCTGCGGTACCGCATCCACGCGGTGCCCGAGGTCCCGGGGGACGGACTCCTGGCGATCGACGAGGTCGACGAGACAGAGGACCCGGAGGACTCCGAGGAGCCGGGTCCCGATGCGCCGGCCGATCCATCCGGCCCCGCCGACCCCGACCCCTCCGCCGTCCTCGAGGAGGAGCTGCCGTGATCGACGCCCTGACCATCGCCGAGCGCCTCGACCTGCGCCCGCCCACCGCCGAGCAGCGCGCCGTCATCGAGGCGCCGCTCGAGCCTGCCCTGGTGGTCGCCGGTGCCGGCAGCGGCAAGACCGAGACGATGGCGAACCGCGTCCTCTGGCTCCTCGCGAACGGCCACGCGGCGCCGTCGGAGGTGCTCGGCCTCACCTTCACCCGCAAGGCGGCGGCCGAGCTCGGCGAGCGCATCGGGCGGAGGATCGACCAGCTCGGCGCGGCGGGCCTGCTCCCGCTCGCGCCCGGGCAGTCGGCGCCCGACCCGTTCGAGGCCGCCACCGTCTCGACCTACAACGCCTTCGCGAACACGATCTTCCGCGACAACGCCGCCCTGATCGGCCGCGAGGGGGACGCGACCGTGCTCTCCGAGGCCTCCGCCTGGCATCTCGCGCGGGGAGTCGTGGCCGACACGGCCGATCCGCGCATCCTCGAGGTGGAGGCGGGGATCGACCGGCTGACCGACCTCGTCGTCTCGCTCGCGCACGACCTCGCCGACAACCTCGCCGATCCGGCCGCGGTCGCCGCGTTCGCCGAGGACTTCCTCCGCCTGGGCGAGCTGCCGCGCGGAGGCAGCGGCTCGGGGCTCTACCGCGAGCTCGAGAAGGCGCTGCAGGCCGTGGGCGCGCTGCCGGTGCTGACGGCGCTCGCCGAGCGGTTCCAGGAGGCGAAGGCCGAGCGCGGCTTCGTCGAGTTCTCGGACCAGGTGGCCCTCGCGCTGCGGATCGTCGACCGGGTGCCGCGGATCGTGGACGAGCACCGCGCAAGGTACCGGGTGGTGCTCCTCGACGAGTACCAGGACACCTCCGTGCTGCAGACCCGCCTCCTCTCGCGGCTCTTCGCCGGGCAGGGAGTGATGGCGGTGGGCGACCCGCACCAGTCGATCTACGGCTGGCGCGGTGCGAGCGCCGAGGGGCTCGGCCGCTTCGGCACCGATTTCGGGGGAGCGGGCCGCTTCTCCCTCAGCACGAGCTGGCGCAACGGCCGCCGTGTGCTGACCGCCGCGAACGCGATCGTGGAGCCGCTGTCGGCGGGGAGCGCGGTCGCAGTCGACACGCTGAGCGCGGGGCCTCAGGCCTCCGAGCACCCGGTCGAGCTCACCTTCCCCGAGACGATCGAGGAGGAGGCGGACGACGTCGCCGCCTGGTTCGCCGGGCAACTGCGCGAGAACGCCGAGCCGCCGTCGGCCGCGGTGCTCTTCCGGGTGCGCGCGCACATGGACCGCTTCGCCGCCGCGCTGGCGAAGCACGGCGTCCGGTACCACATCCTCGGCATCGGGGGCCTGCTGCGGCAGCCCGAGATCGCCGACCTCGTCGCCGCGCTCACCGTGGTCGAGGACCCGGCCGCCGGCAGCGAGCTCGTCCGCCTCCTGGCCGGCGCCCGCTGGCGTCTGGGCGTCCGCGACCTCAAGGCGCTGCGCGACCTCGCCTCGTGGCTCGCGGCGCGCGACCACGCCCACCGGCTGCTCCCGGAGGAGGTGCGCGAGCGGATGCGCGCGTCCGTCACCGAGGGCGAGGGCGGCTCGATCGTCGAGGCCCTCGACTTCATCGCGGCGCGCCGCCCCGGCGACGACGGGCGGATCGACCACTCCGCGCTCGGCGGATTCAGCGCCGAGGGCCTGCGGCGCCTGCACGAGGCGGGCGCCCTGTTCGCCCGGCTGCGCGCCCGGGCCGGGCTCGACCTCCTCGACTTCGTCACCCTGGTCGAGCAGGAGCTGGGCCTGGACATCGAGGTCGAGGCGAACGAGTCGCGCGGGGACGGCCGCGCCAACCTCGAGGCCTTCCGCGAGGCGGTGGCCGGGTACCTGCAGACGGACGACCGCGGCGCCGGCACCGGCTCCTCCCTCCGCGGATTCCTCCGCTGGCTCGTCCTCGCGGACAAGCGCGACGGCCTGGCCCCGCGACCGGAGGACCCGGAGCCGGGGACGGTGCAGCTGCTGACGATCCACGGCTCCAAGGGTCTGGAGTGGGACCTCGTCGCCGTCCCGCGGATGGTCGACGGCGAGCTCCCCGGCACGCCGGTCGAGGGCTTCCGCGGGTGGGTCAGACTGGGCGCGATGCCCTACGCGTTCCGCGGCGACGCCGCCGAGCTCCCCGATCTCGCCTGGCGCGGCTGCAGCACGCAGAAGGAGTTCGTCGACGCGATCGGAGCGTTCGGCGACACCCTCCGCGAGCGCAACGAGGCGGAGGAGCGGCGTCTCGCCTACGTGGCCGTCACGCGGGCGCGTCACCACCTCCTGCTCAGCGGCTCGTGGTGGGCCGGCCAGGCCAAGCCGCGCGGACCGGGCGTCTTCCTCCGCGACCTCGAGGAGGCCGGCACGATCCCGCCGCTGCCGACCGAGCCCGCGAACGAGGAGAACCCGCTCGAGCGGGCCCCGCGCACGTTCCGCTGGCCCCACGATCCGCTCGGCTCCCGCGGCGACCGGGTCCGCGCCGCCGCCGCCCGGGTCCGCAGCGCCGAGCCCGCTCTGCTCGGGGCGCGCGGCGACGACATCCGCCTGCTGCTCGCCGAGCGGGCGGTGCGGCTGGCCGGGGGCGAGCGCACGCCGCTGCCCACCCGCATCCCCGCCTCCCGGTTCAAGGACATCGTCAGCACGCCGGACGAGGTCGCGGCGCAGCTGCGCCGGCCGATGCCGGAGCGCCCCTACCGGCAGACCCGGCTCGGCACGACCTTCCACTCCTGGGTCGAGAACCGCTTCGGCGTCCAGGGCGGGGCGGAGGCGGTCGACACCTTCCCCGACGAGCTCGACGACGCCGGCCCCGCGAGCGTCGAGCAGGAGCGGCTCGACGCCCTGATCGCCACGTTCGAGCGCTCGGAGTGGGCCGACCGGCGCCCGGAGGCGGTCGAGATCGAGATCCACCTCCAGCTCGCCGGCCACGTCGTCGTCTGCAAGCTCGACGCGGTGTACCCGACGGAGGACGGCGTGCAGATCGTCGACTGGAAGACCGGGCGGGCGCCGAGGGACGCCGCCGACCTCGAGCTCAAGCAGTTCCAGCTCGCGCTGTACCGGCTCGCCTACTCGCGCTGGCGGGGGGTGCCGCTCGAGAGCGTCGACGCCGTGTTCTACTTCGTCGCCGACGACCTCGTGCTGCGGCCCGAGCGGTTCTACTCCGAGCGCGAGCTCGCGGAGTCGCTCTCCTCGGCGACGGGAGCGAGCCCGCGGCCGTGAGCGGAGGAGCCCGTGCGGGCTCCCGGCGTGCGGTTGAGCAGCTCCTCGACCTCCGAGACCTCCAGCACCGGGCCGGTGTCGGTCGAGAGGGGCGCGGAGAGGTCGCCCAGCACGCTGTCGACCAGCGTGTCGAGCATGGCGACCGCGTCGTCCACGATGGCGGAGTCGTCGGTCTCGGTGCCGTGCAGCAGCCAGCGGGCGAGCTCGAGCTCGGCGTAGAGCTGAGCGCGCTGGCGGATCGTGCGGTCCACTGCTCCCGCGCGCATCCGGGAGTAGGCGGAGAGCGCCGTCTCCGAGCCCGGGGCGCTCAGCAGCCAGTGCAGGTCGCGCGCCGGGTCGCCGACCCGCAGCGCCGCCCAGCCGAGCACGGCCGCGACGACGTCGCCCGAGCGGAGGAAGGAGTCGGCGGTCATCGAGCCGTTCACCACGGTCGGGTCGAACTGCCAGAGCGCCTCGTCGGAGGAGGCCGACTCCCAGCGCGCGACGAGCGCCGCCGGGACGTGGCCGGTGTCGGCCGCGCGCTCGATCACCGCGACCGTCTCGTTCACGCTGTCTCGCGCGGTCGCGATCGGCAGGCCCGCCTCCTGGACGAACGACACCGGGAGCGAGTGGATCGCCCCGACGGCCCGGCCGATCGAGTCCGCGAGCCCGCTCTGCGCGGCCACGTCGTCGATGAGGACGCGATCTCCCTCGAGGTACTCGTAGACGACCGCGCGGGTGCCGTCGAACGGCGTCTGCCCGACGCTCTCCTGCAGATCGAAGGGCAGGCGGCTGCGGATGCCGGCGGTCAGCGCCCGGAGCGCGACGAGGTCGCCGAGCTGCTCCTGCTCCGCGAGCGCGGACGTGGGCACGCGCACGACGAGGCGGGCGCCCTCGCGCGTCGTCAGCAGGGCGGAGTCGAAGTCGCCGTGCGTCGAGGACGTGAAGGGGCGCGCGGAGCGGACGTCGAGGCCCTCGACGGCCGAGGTGGCCAGCGCGGCTAGAGTGAGATGGGATCTGGCCATGGTTTCCAGGGTAGGCGGCTCGTGCCCGGCCGGCCCGCCGCCACGCGCTGTCCCGCCGATGCCGTCGAAGGCCCGCGACAGCGGTCCTCGCGGCCCCCGTCACGAAATGAGCCCCGGATGTCACTGCCCTTCGCCGATCGCCTCCCGCTCTCGCGACAGGCGGCCGACCGCGACGGCGTCGGACGCTCGCGGCCCGCGCTCTTCGACGAGCTGCTCGCCGATCCCGCCACCCGCGTGCTCGTCCTGCACCACGACCGGACCCTGGTCGAGGCCGACCGCCTCCTCCTGCGCCGCCCCGAGGACGTGACCGCCGGCACCCTCCGGATCTACCTCGGCCGCACGCTCGCCGAGGCCCCCGGCGAGCCGGTCGGAACCCCCGTCATCGCGACCGTCCTCACCGACGCGGCCGCCGCCGAGCTCGAGCCCGACGAGGAGCGGTGGAGCGGCCTGCGCCCGATCGCCGAGCGCCTGAGCGACCGCGACGCGGGCCTGTTCACCGAGGCTCTCGCCATCGCGAACTGGCACGCCTCGCACGGCTACTCGCCCCGCAACGGCGACCCGACCGTCGTCGAGCAGGGCGGCTGGGTCCGCCGCTCGCCCACCGACGGCAGCCAGGTCTTCCCGCGCACGGATCCGGCGATCATCGTCTGCGTCCTCGACGCGGACGACCGCCTCCTCCTCGGCTCGAACGCGATGTGGGGCACCGGCCGCTTCTCCCTGCTCGCCGGCTTCGTCGAGCCGGGCGAGTCGCTCGAGGCCGCCGTGATCCGCGAGATCGGCGAGGAGTCGGGCATGCGCGTCGTCGACCCGCAGTACCTCGGCTCGCAGCCCTGGCCCTTCCCCGCCTCCCTCATGGTCGGCTTCACCGCCCGCCTCGCCGAGGACCAGTCCCCGGAGGATCTGCTCCCGGACGGCGAGGAGATCGTCGAGCTGCGCTGGTTCACCCGGCAGCAGCTGCACGACTCGCTCGAGTCCGTGCTGCTGCCCGGCCGCTCGTCCATCGCCCGCGCGATGATCGAGGACTGGTACGGAGGCGAGCTGGAGAACGGCCCGATCGCGTGACCCTGCTCGACGGACTCGACGAGGGGCAGCGCGAGGCGGCGGAGGCGCTGCTGGGGCCGGTCTGCGTCCTCGCGGGAGCGGGCACGGGCAAGACCCGGACGATCACGCACCGCATCGCGCACGGAGTGGCGACCGGCGTCTACACGCCCGGTCGCGTCATGGCCCTGACCTTCACCAGCCGCGCCGCGGCCGAGCTGCGCTCGCGCCTGCGGGTGCTCGGCGCCGGCGGCGTCCAGGCCCGCACCTTCCACGCCGCCGCCCTCTCGCAGCTCGGCTACTTCTGGCCGCAGCTGGTGGGGGGCACGATGCCCCAGCTGCTCGACGGCAAGGCGCGCCTGCTCGGGCACGCGGCCGAGCGGCTCCGCCTGAAGCTCGACACGGCGACGCTCCGCGACCTCTCGGCCGAGATCGAGTGGCGGAAGGTGTCCGCCCTCTCGCTCGAGCAGTACGCCGTCGCCGCCCGCACGCGCCCCCTGCCCGGACGGCTCACCCTGGAGCAGACGGTCGCGCTCGTGGACGAGTACGAGGGGCTGAAGGACCAGCGCCGCCAGATCGACTTCGAGGACGTCCTGCTCGTGACCGCCGGGATGCTCGAGTCCGAGCCTGCGATGGCGATGCAGGTGCGCGAGCAGTACCGCTTCTTCGTCGTCGACGAGTACCAGGACGTCTCGCCGCTGCAGCAGCGGCTCCTGGAGCTCTGGCTCGGCGACCGGAGCGACCTCTGCGTCGTCGGCGACGCCAGCCAGACCATCTACTCCTTCGCGGGTGCGCGGGCCGACTACCTCCTCGACTTCCCGTCCCGCTGGCCGGCCGCCACAGTGGTGCGCCTGGAGGAGAACTACCGCTCGGCCGTGCCGATCGTGCAGACCGCGAACCGCCTCATGCGGGGCAGGCCCGGCGCCCTCTCGCTCCACGCCGTCGCCGCCGCCGAGGCGCCGGAGCCCGCGATCGACGCCTACCCGGACGACATCGCGGAGGCGCGCGGGATCGCGGCGCGGGTCGCGGCCGACATCGAGGCGGGGGTGCGCCCCTCCGACATCGCGGTCCTCTTCCGCACCAACAGCCAGTCGGCGGTCATCGAGCACGCCCTGCACGAGCGTGGAGTGAGCGCGCACATGCGCGGCGGCAAGCGCTTCTTCGACCTGCCCGAGGTGAAGCAGGCCGTGATGCAGCTGCGCGCGGCGTCCGTGTCGATCAGCGGCGAGCCGCTGTTCAAGTCGGTGAGCGACGTCCTCCGCTCGCTCGGCTGGAGCGCCGAGCCCCCGTCGGCGCCCGGTGCGGTGCGCGACCGGTGGGAGTCGCTGGACACGCTGGCCCGCCTCGTCGACGAGGCCCCTGCCGGATGGACGTTCCGCCAGTTCACCGACGACCTGATCGCACGCCAGCAGGTCCACCACGAGCCGGACCGCGGCGCGGTCACCCTCGCCACGCTGCACTCGGCGAAGGGCCTCGAGTGGGAGTCGGTGCACCTGATGGGGCTCGCCGAGGGCCTGCTGCCGATCTCGTACGCCGCCGGCCTCGAGGCGATCGACGAGGAGCGGCGCCTCCTCTACGTCGGCATCACCCGGGCCCGCCGGCGCCTGCGCCTCTCGTGGGCGCGCTCGACGGTCGGCCGCGTCACGCGGAGGGAGCCGTCGCGCTTCCTCGAAGAGCTCGGCACGCGCACTCGGGGTGCGGCTCCCGCTCCCGCACGGTGAACGCTCCGGAGGCGTCGCTGTAGACCCGCTCGGCCGCGCGGAGCCCTCGCCAGCCCGCGAGGAGCCGCCGCAGCACGGCGTCGGCGGCCGCCACGGCGATCGCCGCGCTCGCGAGCGGCGTGCGGGTGGGTGCTGAGCGGCCGAGCACCTGGATCACGAGGCGCGCGCGATCCGGGTCGAGGTCCATCCGGTCCCGCTCGGCGCAGTGCAGGCACGGTCCGGACCCCGGCTCCACCAGGGGTCCGAGGCGCACCGATTCGTCGCCGAACACCACCGCCAGGTGCGGCACGTCGGCCGCGAGCCAGTGCGCGGCGCGGGCGGGGGCGACCGCGAAGTCGGCGATCAGCACGGCGAGGTCCGGCGTCCCGTCGTCGGCGAGCAGCGAGCAGCCCTCGCTCCGGAGCAGCGTGCGCAGTGCGTCCGGTGCCGCGCCCGTGCCCTCGACGACGACCCGGGGTGCCGGGGGAGGGCCGGGCTCGACGCTGCGCAGCAGGACCGGCCGGAGCGCCTCGAGCACCTCGTCGACCCGCGCCTCGCTCGCTCCGGCGCGCGCCGCGATCAGGCGGACGGTGCCGGCACTGGTGCCCACGCGGAGGGCGTCGAGCAGCAGCTCCTCCGGGTAGCCGACGCCGTCCAGCACCGCGTGCGGCCGGTCGAGGCCGAGCTGCACCGCGGTCGCGGAGCGCCAGAGCAGGGGGAGTCGGGGATCGAGCCGGAGCACCATCCGGCGATCATGGCCGAGACCGGCCCGGCGCCGCGCGAGTTGTCCACAGGCGGGCGCCGGACGGGGGGTCAGACGGGGCGGTCGCCCGTGGGGGAGGAGCCGCGGTCGTCGTCGTCCGGCGAGCCGGCGTCGTCGGTCGTGTCCGGAGCGTCTCCGGAGGCGCCGTCGCCCTCGCGCGGCATCGTGCCGTTCAGCAGGTCCTCCAGCGCGCGGTCCATCTCGTCGGGCTCCGGGGTCTCGCCGCGGGCCTCGGCCGTGAGCCGGGCGACGAGCGCGCTCGGGTCGTCCAGGTCCTCCGAGCCGGGGAGCAGGTCGGGGTGCGACCAGAGGGAGTCGCGGGCCTCGGGCCCGACGGCGTCGGTCACGGCCTGCCACATCACGGCGGCCTCGCGGAGGCGGCGCGGGCGCAGCTCCAGGCCGACGAGGGTCGCGAAGGCGGACTCGGCCGGGCCGCCGGAGGCGCGGCGGCGGCGGACCGTCTCGGCGATCGCCCCGGCGCTGGGCAGGCGGGTGGTCGCCGCCGCGGTGACGACGTCGACCCACCCCTCGATGAGGGCGAGGACGGTCTCGAGGCGGCCGTGCGCGGCGAGCTGCTCCTCCGTCTTCGGCGGGATGAGCGCGCCGGAGGTCATCGCGTCGCGGAGCTCCTCGGGGTTCGACGGGTCGAAGCCCTCGGCCAGCTCCTCGAGGCGGGTGGTGTCGATGCTGATCCCGCGCGCGAAGTCGGTGATCTGCGAGATGAGAGCGAGACGGAGCCACTTGCCGTGCCGGAAGAGGCGGGCGTGCGCGAGCTCGCGGACCGCCAGGTACAGCTGCACCTGGTCCAGCGGGATGTCGAGGCCCTCGCCGAACGCGGCGACGTTCTGCGGCAGGATCGCCGCGTCGTTCTCCTCCAGCAGCGGGATGCCGATGTCGCCGCCCGAGACGACCTCGGCGGCGAGCTGCCCGACGACCTGGCCCAGCTGCAGGGCGAACAGGGTGCCGCCGATCCCGCGCATCATGCCCTCGGCACCGGCGATCATCGCCTGCATCTCCTCCGGGGCCTGCTCGCGGAGCACGCGGGTCAGCGCGTCCGAGATGCTCAGCGCCACCGGCTCGGCGAGCTGGGTCCAGACCGGCATCGTCAGGGAGATCCACTCGAGGCGGCTGATCGAGCGCGGCGTGCGGCTCAGCTCGGAGACGTACGCGACCTCGTCGAGCCAGAGCGCGGCGACGCCGAAGGCCGCGTCGATCGGAGTCCGCACGGAGTCGGACACCGGCGCGGACTCGGCGCGCGCGAGCTGCTTCGCCTGCTCGAGCGAGAGCGTCCAGTTGACGCCGCCGTCGCCGTTCTGCTGCATCGCGCTCTGCAGCTGCGAGAGCAGGTTCTGCAGGGCCACCGGGTCGTTCGGCAGTCCCGCCGCTCCGGCGAGCTGCGAGGGGTCGACCGGGCCGTTCCCCGAGAGGAACTGCCGCAGCATCTCCCGGAACTCGTCCTCGGAGCCGCCGCCCGCTCGGTCCGCACTGTCGCCATCGGCCATCGGGATCAGCCCTCCGTCGCTCACCTGAATCCGGTCGCCGCACCGCCTCCGCGGCCCTGCACAGGGCGCCGGTTCCGGCGCGACTCCCAGTCGTGCAAGCTACGTTAGCCCGAGCGCCCGGGGCCTCGGCGTGCAGAGCACCGCTCGGGCCCAGCCCGCTTCCGCCCGCCGCGAACATCCCGGCGGAGCCGCTCCACCCGTTGCCAGAAAGGCCCCCGTGTCGCTGTTCTCCGACGACCCGCGCCCCTCCTCCTCCTCGCGCCGCCCGTGGGTCGGACCGGTCGTCCTCCTCTCGGGTGTCGCCGTCGTGGTCGGTCTGGGCGTCGCGCCCGCCCCCTACGTGATCGAGCAGCCCGGCCCCGTGTTCGACACCCTGGGCAGCAGCAAGGACGTGCCCCTCATCTCGATCCCGGACCGCACCACCTACCCCACGGCCGGCACGCTCGACATGCTCACCGTGTCGGTCGTCGGCAACCCGCAGAGCCTGCCCACCTGGGTCGAGGTCGCGAGCGCCTGGTTCGACAGGACCAAGGCGGTCGTTCCGGTCGACGCGATCTTCCCTCCCTCCTCCACGGTCGAGGAGCGCGACGAGGCGAACCAGGCCGAGATGACCGACTCCCAGCAGGAGGCGATCGCCGCCGCGCTCACCGAGCTCGGCTACCCCGTCGAGCAGCGCGTCTCGGTCGTGCAGGTGCCCGAGGGCTCCCCGGCCGAGGGCGTCCTGGAGGCGGGGGACGAGATCCTCGCGGTCGCGGGCACCCCTGTCGCCGACGCGACCGCCCTGCGCGCGACCCTGCAGACCCTCGGCACCGGCTCCCCGGTGCAGGTCAGCATCGAGCGCGAGGGCGTCCGGCAGGAGGTGGAGGTCACGCCGCGCGACTCGAACGGCGCCGCCGTCATCGGCGTCCTCCCCGGAGCGGCCTTCGACTTCCCGTTCGAGGTCGACATCCAGCTGGACGACGTGGGCGGGCCGAGCGCGGGCATGATGTTCGCCCTCGGGATCATCGACAAGCTCACCGAGGGCGAGCTCAACGGCGGGCGGAGCGTCGCCGGGACCGGCACGATCGACGCGGCCGGCGAGGTCGGCGCCATCGGCGGGATCCGCCAGAAGCTCCACGGGGCGGAGGGCGCCGGAGCCGAGTACTTCCTCGCCCCCGCGACCAACTGCAACGAGGTCGTCGGCCACGTCCCCGACGGGCTCGACGTGCTCGCGGTCTCGACCCTCGACGACGCCCTCGCCGCACTGAAGGGCATCGCCGCGGGCGACACCTCCGGGCTGCCGGACTGCAGCACCGCCGCTCCCCTCGACTGATCCCGCCCGCCGACCCCGGGTCGACGCCCAGGTGAGCCGGACAGCCGTCGCATAGCATGGGTGGCCTCCCCTCACATCTCGACAGCAAGAGGCCCTCACGTGAGTTCCACAGCAACCGAAACCCCGCCGCGGAAGAGACGGAGCGTCCTCGCCGTCACTGTCGTGGTGGTGGCCGTCCTGGTGGTGGCGTTCTTCGTCTTCGCCGGTCTGTACACCGACATCCTCTGGTACGACCAGCTCGGCTTCCTCTCCGTGCTCACGACGCAGTGGGCGGCGGCGGGCGGTCTCTTCGTCATCGGCTTCGTCGCCATGGCGGTGCCGGTGTTCATCAGCCTGATGCTGGCTTACCGCCTCCGGCCGGTCTACGCGAAGCTCAACTCGCAGATCGACCGCTACCAGCAGGTCGTGGAGCCGTTGCGGCGCCTGGCCACCTTCGGGATCCCCGCGGTGCTCGGCCTCTTCGCCGGCGTCTCCTCCGCCACCCGCTGGCAGACGAGCCTCACCTTCTGGAACCGCACGCCCTCGGGCACCACGGATCCGCAGTTCGGCCTCGACACGTCGTTCTACCTCTTCGAGCTGCCCTTCTACCAGAGCATCGTCGGCTTCGCGTCGGCGGTCCTGCTGATCTCGGCGTTCGCGACCCTCGCCACCGGCTACCTCTACGGAGCGATCCGGGTGAACGGCCGCGAGATCCGCATCTCGAAGGCCTCGCGCATCCAGCTGGCGGTCATCGCCGCCCTCTACCTCGCCGTGCAGGCGGTCAGCCTCTGGCTCGACCAGTACGCGACGCTCGCGCAGCAGGGGCCCCGCATCACCGGCGCCACCTACTCCACCGTCAACGCGACGATCCCGGGCCTGCAGATCCTGGCCGGCATCGCGGCGCTGGTCGCGATCCTCTTCGTCGTCACCGCCTTCATCGGCCGCTGGCGCTTCCCGGTCATCGGCACCGCGCTGCTGATCGTGTCGAGCCTGCTCGTCGGCTCCCTCTACCCCTGGATCGTGCAGAAGTTCCAGGTCGAGCCCAACGAGCGCACGCTCGAGCAGCCCTTCATCCAGAACAACATCGACATGACCCGCCAGGCCTACGGCGTCAGCGACGTCGACGTCATCCCCTACGACGCGACCACGGACGCGGAGCCGGGCGCCCTGCGCTCGGACGCCGAGACCACCGCGAACATCCGCATCCTCGACCCCGCCGTCGTCACCGACGCGTTCTCGCAGCTGCAGCAGTTCCGCCAGTACTACAAGTTCGGCGACACGCAGAACGCGCTCGACGTCGACCGCTACTCCATCGACGGATCGACGCAGGACGCCGTGGTCGGCGTCCGCGAGCTGAACCTCAACGGCCTCGGCACCAACCAGACCTGGTACAACCAGACGCTGGTCTACACCCACGGCTACGGCCTGGTCGCCGCGTACGGCAACCAGCGCTCGGCCGACGGAGAGCCGGTGTTCATCGAGTCCGGCGTTCCGACGACGGGCGACCTCGGCGACTACGAGCCGCGGATCTACTTCGGCGAGAACTCCCCGCCGTACTCGATCGTGGGCGGCAACGACTCGCGCGACATCGAGCTCGACTACCCCTCGGGCACCGACGGCGCGCAGCAGACCTACACGACCTTCGACGGCGAGGGCGGCCCCGCTCTCGACAACGTCTTCAAGAAGCTCGTCTACGCGATCAAGTTCCAGTCCGAGCAGATCTTCCTCTCGGACGGCGTGAACGACGACTCGCAGATCCTCTACGACCGCGATCCCGTGCAGCGCGTCCAGAAGGTCGCGCCGTACCTCAAGCTCGACTCCGACGCCTACCCGACCGTCGTCGACGGCCGCGTGAAGTGGGTCGTCGACGGGTACACCACCTCGGCCGACTACCCGTACTCGGAGGTGCAGAGCCTCTCGCAGGCGATCGCCGACACGAACACGCAGCAGCAGTTCCCGACCGACGACGTCAACTACATCCGCAACTCGGTGAAGGCGACCGTCGACGCGTACGACGGCAGCGTCACGCTCTACGCGTGGGACACCGAGGACCCGATCCTGCAGACCTGGCAGAAGATCTTCCCGACCACGGTGAAGCCCGTGAGCGACATGTCGGGCGAGCTGCTCAGCCACGTCCGGTACCCGGAGGACCTCTTCAAGGTCCAGCGCGCGGTCCTCGGCACCTACCACGTCACCGACGCGGGCTCCTTCTACTCCCGCGAGGACGCCTGGGCGACGCCGAACGACCCGACGAGCGGAGCCGCGACCACGGCCGCCGCGACCGGCACCAGCCTGCAGCCTCCGTACTACCTGACGCTGCAGACGCCGGATCAGGACGTGCCGTCGTACTCGCTCTACTCGACGTACATCCCGGCGAGCGTCCAGGGCGCGCAGGCCAGCCGCAACGTGCTGACCGGCTACCTCGTGGCCGACTCCGACGCCGGCTCGACGGCGGGCTCCGTGGCCGACGGCTACGGCACGCTCCGCCTGCTCGAGCTGCCGAAGGACGACACGGTGCCCGGCCCCGGCCAGGTGCAGAACGCGTTCACCACCGACCCGACGGTCGCGAACGAGCTGAACATCCTCTCCCGCGGCGACACCACCGTCACGAGGGGCAACCTGCTCACGCTGCCGGTCGGCGGCGGCCTGCTCTACGTCCAGCCGATCTACGTGCGCTCCAACGGAGACACGAGCTTCCCGCTCCTGCAGAAGGTGCTGGTCGCGTTCGGTGACGACATCGCCTTCGAGGACACCCTCGACGCGGCCCTCGACAGCCTCTTCGGCGGCGACTCGGGAGCCGACGCGGGCGACACCGGCACGCCGACGACTCCGGACGCCGGCACCGGCACCTCGGGCGGCGACACCGGAGGCGACGCGGGCGGCACGACCGGCGGCACCGGCTCCACGCCGGCCACGGGCGACCAGACGGCGCTGCAGCAGGCGCTGAACGACGCGCGGGACGCCCTCACGGCTCGCGAGAACGCCCTCAAGGCGGGCGACCTCACCGCCTTCGCGGCGGCGGACGAGCAGCTGACCGAGGCGCTCTCGCGGGCGCTGCAGGCCGAGGGCGGCCAGTAGCCCGCATGGTGCAGGTCGACCGCGGCGAGCACCTCCGCTCGGGGGAGTGGCTCGAGCTGAACCGCACGTACTGGGAGGAGCGCACCGGCGAGGGTGCGCTCCACCCGGAGCTCGTCACCGCGGCGCTCCTCGACCCCGGGCCGAGGATCCTCCAGCTCGGCTCGGGCGACGGGCTCGACGCGCTCGAGCTCGCCGAGCGCGGCGCCCGCGTGGTGGGCGTCGACTTCTCGATGCCCGCCGTGCGCCGAGCACGCGCCGCCGCCGCGGACAGGGACCTCGCCGGCTCCGCCCGCTTCGTCTGCGCGAACCTCTACGAGCTGCGGCACATGCTGCCGGAGCCCGACTCGTTCGACGTCGTGCTCTGCAGCGCCGGCGTCGTCTCGTGGCTCCCCGACCTGGAGGAGTGGGCGCGGCTGGTGGAGTGGTTCGTCGCCCCCGGCGGAGCGGTGCTCGTCGCCCCGTCGTCGTCCGCTCCCGTCGGCGCCGACGTCCGCACCTGGTCGCGCACCTCGTCCGAGCTCGCAGCCGCCCTGACGGCGGTCGGGCTGAGCGTGGACGGGAGCGCCGTGCTGCGCGCCGCCAAGCCCGCCTGAGACCGGAGCCCGCTCCCACCGCCGCGTCGATTTGCACCGGCGCCGGAACGCGTGTAATGTCTCTTCTTGTGCCGCGGGGTGGAGCAGTTCGGTAGCTCGCTGGGCTCATAACCCAGAGGTCGTAGGTTCAAATCCTGCCCCCGCAACAAGAAAGCGAAAGCCGGTCCTGAGAGGGGCCGGCTTTCGTCGTTAACACGGGTCGCGGACGTGCTTCCCGCGGCTGACAGTGCGCGGGCCGAGACCTCAGTCGCCCTCGATCACGCTCAGCACGTTGCCCGCCGGATCGCGGAACCAGCAGATCGTCGGCCCGTGGCCGCGCATCACTCCGTCCGCATCGGTCGGCAGCGACGGGTCGTCGTAGATCGCCGTGGTGACGCCTGCCGCGTGCAGCTCGGCGACCGCCGCGTCGACGTCCTCCACCGAGAAGTTCAGGATCGTGAACGACGCCGGCTCGTGGTCCGGCTTCGGGTACGCGATCGCGCGGCCTCCGCCCGGCAGCCGGATGTCGAGGATCCCCATCGCGTTCAGCTCGACCTCGAGCCCGAGCACTCCGCCGTAGAAGGCCCGCGCCGCCTCCACGTCGTCCACGCTGAAGCCGCTGAAGGCCCTCTCGCTCCGGATCATCGCCGTCCTCCGTCCCGCGGCCGCACCGTCGCGCCCGCTCCGCTCCGGACGCTACTCCGGTCGCCCGTCCGCGTCACCGTCGGATCCGCCCGCGGCGCCGCCGACCGCGAGGCGGTCTCGCGCGACCCGCATCCGCGGACCGGCCTCCCGACGCTCCGCGCCGACGCGTGTGCCGGACCGGCCCGCACGTTAGGCTCGACCCCGATGCGAGGGGTGCTGCTGTGAGGGACGAACGCGGGGACGACGGCTCGGACGAGGGGCTCGGCGACCGCCCGACCCGGCGGAGCCCGCGGCAGGCGCCGCACGCGCTGCCCGCGGCACGCGTCGCCACTCCGGTCCTCACGCCCGTCCGCCCCGTGCGGCGCCGCCGGGGCCGTGTCTTCCGCGCGACCGTCAGCACGGTCGCCCTCGCCGCCATCGCGGGCCTCGTGGCGGTCTCCGCGCTCCCCGCCTACTCCTTCGACCCGGCACCCGATTCGCAGGCCGCCGTCGAGGCCGCCGCCCGCGTGCAGGCGCTCGGCAACCAGAAGCTCACCGTCGCGCCGACCGCGGTCCAGGAGCAGGTCATCCGCGACTCCTTCACCGCACCGACCCAGGCCCAGCTCGACGAGGCGGCCGCCCAGGCGCGCGCGCTCGCCGCCGCCGAGCAGGCCGCCCGCGACGCCGAGACCGCCCGCCTCGCCCAGGAGGCGCAGGCCGCGGCAGGCACGACCGGCGCGGACGGCGCCGCCGCGGGCAGCGGCGGCACCAGCACCTCGGTCACGCCCCGCGAGGAGGGCGACGACTACCCCTGGCGCGACCAGCTCACCGAAGACCAGGGCGGCGGCCTCTCGCCGCTGCGGTACTACTACCGCGAGTGCGTCGACTTCGTCGCGTGGCGGATCAACCGCGACCAGGGCTCGACGAGCGCACCCTTCAAGTGGACCTGGGGCAACATGACCCCGGGCGGAGGCAGCGCCTACGCGTGGGCCGGCCAGTGGGCCTCCCACGGCTGGGTGACCAGCAGCACGCCCGTCCCCGGCGCGGTCGCCTGGTTCACCGGCAACCACGTCGCCTACGTGCAGGCCGTCAACTCCGACGGCACGGTCTCGCTCGAGGAGTACAACTGGGGCAACGACCACGCGTACCACAAGCGCACCATCCCGGCCTCCCAGGTCGCCCTCTTCCTCTACCCGCCGAGCTGATGACCGGCGCCGTCGGCATGGCCGTGGCGCAGTTCGCCCCCTCGACGGACCGGGAGGCGAACATCGCGACGATCGGGCGCCTGGCCCGGATCGCCGCCGAGCGCGGCGCGAGCATGGTGGTGCTGCCGGAGTACAGCTCCGCCTTCACCGATCCGCTCGGGCCCGAGCTGGTCGCGGCGGGCGAGGCGCTCGACGGCCCGTTCGTCACGGCTCTCGCGGCGCTCGCGCGCGAGCTCCGGATCCACCTCGTGGCGGGCATGGTCGAGGCGGTGGACGGGCGCCGCATCGCGAACACGCTCGTCGCGCTCGACCCCGAGGGCGCGCTCGTGGCCCGCTACCGCAAGCTGCACCTGTACGACGCCTTCGGCCAGACCGAGTCGGAGTGGGTCGCCGCGGGGGAGATCGCCGCACCCGAGACGTTCGAGGTCGGCGGCCTCGTCGTCGGGCTGCAGACCTGCTACGACCTGCGCTTCCCGGAGGTCAGCCGCTGGCTGGTCGACGCCGGGGTCGACGTCATCGCGGCACCGGCCGAGTGGGTGCGCGGCCCGCTCAAGGAGGCGCACTGGCGGACGCTGGTCACCGCCCGCGCGCTCGAGAACACGGTGTACCTCGTCGCAGCCGACCAGACCCCGCCGATCGGGGTCGGCACGAGCATGATCGTCGATCCGATGGGCGTCGAGACCGTCACCCTCGGCGAGGTCGAGGATGTCGCCGTCGCCTGGGTCTCGCGCGAGCGGATCGACGCGGCGCGCGCGAAGAACCCCGCTCTGGCGCTGCGGCGCTTCCGGGTGCTGCCGCTCTGACCGCCGCCCCCGGCCCGACGGCGCCGGGCATCCGACCGAATCCGCTGAGGCCGGCTCCTCAGCGCGCCATGCGGGCGAGGCCCGCGACCGCGGTCTCCAGCACCTCGAACCGCTTGCAGAAGGCGAAGCGGACGAGCGAGCGGTAGGGAGCGGCGTCCTCGGGGCGGCAGAACGCCGACACGGGCACCGCCACCACTCCCGCGAGATCCGGGAGCGCCCGGCAGAGCTCGACCCCGTCGTCGTAGCCGAGCGGTGCCGCGTCCGCGACGACGAAGTAGCCGCCCGAGGAGGGCGCGACGCCGAAGCCCGCAGCAGCCAGGCCCGCCGACAGCAGGTCCTTCTTGGCCGCAAGAGTCTGCGCCGCGCCGGTGAAGAAGGCGTCCGGGAGCCCGAGCCCGAGGGCGACGGCCCCCTGGAACGGCGAGCCGCTGACGTAGGTGAGGAACTGCTTCACGGCGAGGACGGCCGTGATCAGCTCGCGCGGGCCCGTCACCCAGCCGATCTTCCAGCCCGTGGTGCTGAAGGTCTTGCCCGCCGAGGAGACGGACAGCGTCCGCTCGAAGGCTCCGGGAAGGGAGGCCAGCGGGACGTGCGGGGTGTCGAAGCGCAGGTGCTCGTAGACCTCGTCCGTCAGGATCACGGCGTCGTGCCGCTCGGCGAGCCGCACGATCAGCTCGCGGGTCTCGGCCGGGAGGACGGCACCGGTCGGGTTGTGCGGGTCGTTCACCAGGATGACGCGCGTGCGGTCGCTCACTGCGGCGGTCAGCTCGTCGTGGTCGACCGCGAAGGAGGGGCCGCGCAGGAGCACGGTGCGATGCACCCCTCCGGCGAGGGCGATCAGGGCTCCGTAGGCGTCGTAGTGGGGCGTGAAGGTGACGACCTCGTCGCCCGGCTCGAGGAGGGCCAGCAGAGCCGCGGCCAGGGCCTCGGTGGCGCCCGTGGTGACGAGGACCTCGCCGTCGGGGTCGAGGGAGATCCCGGAGAAGCGCAGCCGGTGCGCGGCGATCGCCTCGCGCAGGACGGGGAAGCCGGGACCCGGCGGGTACTGGTTGAGCCCGGACGCGATGGCGTCGCGCGCGGCGTCGAGGATCTCGCGCGGGCCGTCCTCGTCCGGGAAGCCCTGGCCGAGGTTCACCGCTCCGGTGCGCAGGGCGAGCGCGCTCATCTCGCTGAAGACGGTGGCGGCGACCTCGCCACCGGGGCCGAGGAGGCCGGCGCCCGCCGCGGCGCGCGACCAGGATCCGGGAATGCTCACGTGCCCAGTGTGCCCGCTCGAGCAGTCCGGCCGGTTTCATTTCCCGCTCGCAGGCCCGTCATAAGAAACCCCCAGGTACGATCGCCAAGCTATCCCCGCTTGGAAGGAGCAGCACCCATGACCGAGAGTCACGAGGGTCCTCGTCAGCCGGAGGAACCCACCACGCCGACGGAGTCCGGCGCCCGAGAGGCGACCGAGCGCACCCCCGGCGAGAGCTCCGGAGCGTCGTCCTCGACCACCGGGCCCACCGAGCCGATCCACCGGGGCGGAGCGCACCGCGAGAGCGAGAACCCGACCGTCCCCTACCCCTCCTCCTCGGCCCCCCAGCCGCCGTACACGCCGAACGCGACGGCCGGCAACGAGGCGCAGCCCGTCTCCCAGCCCGCCCGCTACGGGCAGTACGCGCCGCCCGCCGCGAACACCCTGCACGGCTCCGAGGAGCCGCCCTCCTCGAGCCCCTTCGGCCCGGGCGCCGAGTACACCCCCGCCCCCACCGCCACGAAGCGCCGAGCCGGAGTGGGCGTCGTCGCGGCGCTCGCCATCGGCGCGGTCGTGGGCGGAGTCGCGGGAGCCGGCGTGTTCGGCCTCTGGTCCGCCTCCAACGGCGGCGGGACCCGCGTGGTCTCCGCCGGCGGCTCGCAGACGATCACGGTCAACAACGCCGAGGACGCGACGACCGCCACCGCGGTCGCCGCCAAGGCCACTCCGAGCGTCGTCACCATCGCGGTGAGCGGCAGCTCGTCCGCCGGCACCGGCTCCGGCATCGTGCTCTCGAAGGACGGCTACGTCCTGACCAACACCCACGTGGTCACCCTCGACGGCGAGATCGCGAACGGCACCGTCTCGGTCACGACCAGCGACGGCCGGATCTTCGACGCGACCGTCATCGGCACCGACCCGACCCTCGACCTCGCCGTCATCAAGCTGACCGGCGCGACCGACCTCAGCCCGATGACGTTCGCGGACTCCACCAAGATCAACGTCGGCGACACGGCGGTCGCCATCGGCGCCCCGCTCGGCCTCTCCGGCACCGTGACCGACGGCATCGTCAGCGCGCTCAACCGCAGCATCCAGGTCGCCTCCTCGGCGGCTCCGGACGACTCGGGCGACAGCTCGAGCGGCGGCACCGAGAGCCCGTTCAACTTCGACATCCCGGGCCAGCAGGCGCCGACCCAGGCGAAGAGCACCATCTCGCTGCCCGTCATCCAGACCGACGCGGCGATCAACCCGGGCAACTCCGGCGGCGCGCTGCTCGACAGCGACGGCGAGCTGATCGGCGTGAACGTCGCGATCGCGAGCGCCGGCCAGTCCTCCTCGAGCGGCCAGTCCGGCAACATCGGAGTCGGATTCGCGATCCCCAGCGCGATCGCCGAGCGCATCGCGAAGGAGATCATCGCGAACGGCTCCGCCTCGCACGGCCTGCTCGGCGCGAGCGTCTCCGACTCGACCGCGGACGTCCTCGGCGCCCGCATCGAGGAGGTCTCCGGAGGCGGTGCCGCGCAGGCGGCCGGTCTCGCCAAGGGCGACATCATCACCGCGATCGACAGCACTCCGATCACGAGCGCGTCCGACCTCACCGCGCAGGTCCGCGCGCAGGCCGCGAACGCCGCGGTCGAGCTGACCTACGTCCGCAACGGCCAGAGCTACCAGGCGAAGGCGACGCTCGGCCAGATGGCCGCCGGCTGACCCTCCGCCGCCGCGCACAGCCCCTCGAGGATCCGTCCCCGGGGGGGCTGTGCTCCGCCACCGCGCACAGCCCCTCGAGGATCCGTCCCCGGGGGGCTGTTCCGCGTCCGGGCCCGGCCCGGGGCGCGGCGCTCCCCGCTGGTAGGGTGGTGGATCCCTGCGCCCGCGCTCCTCCCGCACGAACTGGACCCATGCAGCACGAGATCCCGGAAGACGACCTCTCCGACCTGCCCGGCGTCTCCTACGTCATGCCCGTCCTCAACGAGGTCGCCCACGTGCGCGCCGCGGTCGACTCGCTGCTGCACCAGGACTACACCGGCCCCTTCGACGTCGTCCTCGCCGTCGCCCCGAGCATCGACGGCACGGAGGAGCTCGTCGCCGAGCTGAGCGCGGCCGATCCGCGGATCCGGGTCGTGCCGAACGAGGTCGGCTCCACTCCTGCGGGCCTCAACGCCGCGATCCGCGCCTCGCGCCACCCGGTCGTCGTCCGGGTCGACGCGCACTCCGTCCTGCCGCCCGAGTACGCGCGCACGGCGGTCGAGGCGCTGCAGCGCTCCGGAGCGGCGAACGTCGGCGGAGTGATGGCGGCGGAGGGCCTCACCCCGTTCCAGCGCGCGGTCGCCCGGGCGTACGGCTCCCGCATCGGCCTGGGCGGCACGCCCCACCACGTGGGAGGCGAGGAGGGCCCGGCCGACACGGTGTACCTCGGCGTCTTCCGCCGCTCCGCCCTCGAGCGCGCCGGCCTGTTCGACGAGCGCTTCAAGCGCGGGCAGGACTGGGAGCTGAACCGGCGGCTGCGCGAGCGCGGCGAGGTCGTCTGGTTCACTCCGCGCCTCACCGTCACCTACCGGCCGCGGCCCTCGATGCGCGCGCTGCTCCGGCAGTTCCTCTCGACCGGGATGTGGCGCGGCGAGCTCACCCGGATGTTCCCGGCCTCGCGGTCGCTGCGCTACTTCGCTCCGCCCGTGCTCGTCGCCATGCTCGCCATCGGGCTGCTCGTCGGGCTGGCGGGAGTCGTCCAGGCGCTCGCCGGAGCCGCGCCCTGGCTCCTGCTCGGGTTCGCGGTGCCCGCCGCCTACCTCCTCCTGGTGGCGGCGGCCACTCTCGTGGTCGCGCGGCCGGACGGCGCGCGTGCGATGCTGTGGTTCGCCGTGGTCATCCCGGCGGTCCACGTGGCCTGGGGGACCGGCTTCGTGCTCGGCTTCGCCGGGCTGACCAGCAACATCTCCGCCCACCGCCACCAGCCGCGGTCCGACTCGCCGAGGGGCGCATGACCACGACGACGAGACCCCGCTCCATCGCCGAGCTGCGCGCCGTCGCGCAGCCCCCGGAGGTGCGCGGGCGCCGCAACGCCGAGCACTGGACGGCGTCGCTCTACCTGCGCCGCTTCTCGCCCTACCTGACCTGGCTGCTGCTGAAGACCTCGATCTCGGCGAACGGCGTCACCGGGCTGATGATCCTGGTCGGCTGGAGCGCGGCGGCAGCCCTCCTGATCCCGGGGATCGCCGGAGCGGCGCTGGCGCTGCTCCTCGGCCAGCTGCAGATGCTGGTGGACTGCTGCGACGGCGAGGTCGCGCGCTGGCGCCGCACGTCCTCGCCGGCGGGCGTGTTCCTCGACAAGGTCGGGCACTACACGACCGAGGCGCTGATCCCGATCGCGCTCGGGCTGCGGGCGGCGGGCGTCCCGTTCGAGGCGCCGGCGGACTTCCTCTGGACCACGATCGGCTTCGCCCTGGCCCTGGTGATCGTCCTCAACAAGGCGCTCAACGACATGGTGCACGTGGCGCGTGCGAACGCCGGTCTCACGAAGCTGGCGGACACGAAGGGTGAGGCTGCGCCGTCCTCGTCCGGGCTGGCGAGGCTTCGCCGCGCGGCCCGCTTCCTGCCCTTCCACCGCCTCTACCACTCCGTCGAGCTGACGATGCTGGCCTTCGCGACCGCCCTCGTGGGCCTCGTCGTCGGAGCGGGCACGGCCGACCGGGTCCTCGTCGGGGCGCTGCTGCCGCTCGCCCTCCTCGCCCTGGTCGGCCACTTCGTCGCGATCATGGCGTCCAAGCGTGTCCGCTCCTGAGCCGCGGGTCGGCGTCGTCGTCCTGACGCAGGGGACCCGGCCCGACGACCTCGCCGCGGGGCTGGCCGGCGTCCTCGCGCAGGAGGGCGTCGAGCTGGACGTCGTCTGCGTCGGCAACGGCTGGGAGCCCGACGGCCTGCCCGAGGGAGTGCGCGCCCTGGCGCTGCCCGAGAACCTCGGCATCCCCGCGGGCCGGAACGCCGGAGTCGACGCCGTCGCGGGGGAGTACCTCTTCTTCCTCGACGACGACGCCCGGATCCCGTCTCCCCGCTTCCTCGTCGACGCGATCGCGCTGCTCGCCTCGAACCGCCGCATCGGCCTGGTGCAGCCCCGCGTCGACAGCACGGACGGCACGCCGAGCCCAAGGCGCTGGATCCCGCGGATCCTCAAGGGCGACCCCCGCCGCTCCGGCCCCGTCTTCTCGGTCTGGGAGGGAGCGGTCGTGCTGCGGCGCGATGTGTTCGCCCGGACGGGCGGCTGGGCGGCTCCGTTCTTCTACGCCCACGAGGGCATCGAGCTGGCCTGGCGGGTCTGGGACACGGGTCGCACCGCCTGGTACGCGGGAGAGCTCGTCGCCCAGCACCCGGTCATCCAGCCGACCCGGCACGCCGACTACTACCGGCTGAACGCGCGCAACCGCGTCTGGCTCGCCCGCCGCAACCTCGCCGCACCTCTGGCGCTCGTCTACGTGGGGTCCTGGACCGCGATCCAGTGCCTCCGCTGGCGTCGCGACCCGGCCGCCCTGCGCGCCTGGTTCGCCGGCTGGCGGGAGGGATGGCGCTCGGATCCGGGCGGCCGGCGCGTCCTCTCGGCCCGCACGGTGCTCCGGATGGCGTTCGCCGGGCGTCCGCCGATCGTCTAGCATCGGGGAATCCGCCCCCGCCGGGGCCCCCGAAAGGACGACGGTGTTCGATTCGACCCAGCTCTCCCCGCCCGAGCGCGCCGAGGCGGAGGCGACCCCTGCCGGACCGGACCTCCTGACGGCGGTCCGCGAGCGCCTCGGCGCCGTCGACGACGAGTTCTCCGGCCGCCTCGACGAGCACCTCCCGCGCCTGGTCGATCTGCTCGCCACGGTGTACGCCGGCCGCGACGACCTCGAGGACCAGCTGGTCGCGATCGTCGAGCTCGCCGCCGCCTCCTGGGAGGAGCGGCCCGAGGAGCTCCGCGCGCTCGACCGCGCCCGCGAGCAGCACCCGACCTGGTTCCTCTCGAACAAGGCTCTGGGCGGGGTCTGCTACGTCGACCGCTACGCGGGCGACCTCGAGGGGCTGCGCGCCGAGATCCCGTACCTCCGCGAGATCGGCCTGAACTACCTGCACCTGATGCCGCTCTTCGATGCGCCCGAGGGCGAGTCGGACGGGGGCTACGCGGTCTCGAGCTACCGGCGCGTGCGGCCGGACCTCGGCGACATGGAGCAGCTCCGCGGGCTGGCCTCCGAGCTGCGCGAGCAGGGCATCGCACTCGTGGTCGACTTCGTCTTCAACCACACCTCGAACGAGCACGAGTGGGCGCAGCGCGCGCTCGCCGGCGAGCAGCGCTTCGAGGACTACTACTGGATCTACCCGGACCGGGAGCAGCCCGACGCCTTCGAGCGCACGACGCGCGAGATCTTCCCGGACGACCATCCCGGCTCCTTCGTGCAGCTGGAGGACGGGCGCTGGGTCTGGGCCACGTTCCACCGCTACCAGTGGGACCTCAACTACTCCAACCCCGAGGTGTTCCGGGCGATGGCGGGAGAGATGCTCTTCCTCGCCAACCAGGGGATCGACGCCCTGAGGATGGACGCGGTCGCGTTCATCTGGAAGGAGCTCGGCACCACCTGCGAGTCGCAGCCGCAGGCGCACCTGCTGCTGCGCGCGTTCAACGAGGTCTGCCGCCTGGCCGCTCCGGCGCTGCTGTTCAAGTCCGAGGCGATCGTGCACCCCGACGAGGTGATCGAGTACATCGACGTCGAGGAGTGCCAGCTCTCGTACAACCCGCTGCAGATGGCGCTCACCTGGGAGGCGCTCGCCACCCGCGACGTCCGTCTCCTCTCGCAGGCCCTCGAGCGCCGGCACGCCCTCCCCGAGGGCACGGCCTGGGTCAACTACGTGCGCGGGCACGACGACATCGGCTGGACCTTCGCCGACGAGGACGCCGCCGAGCTCGGGATCGACGCGGCCGGCCACCGCCGGTTCCTCAACGACTTCTACACGGACCGGTTCGACGGCACGTTCGCCCGCGGAGTGCCGTTCCAGGAGAATCCGCGCACCGGCGACCGCCGCGTCTCGGGCACCACCGCGTCCCTCGCCGGAGTGGAGGCGGGCGACGCCTACGGGATCGACCGCGTGCTGCTCGCGCACTCGATCGCCCTGAGCACCGGCGGGCTGCCGCTGCTCTACCTCGGCGACGAGGTCGGCCAGCTCAACGACCACGGCTACCTCGACGACCCGACGACGGCCGGCGACTCGCGCTGGGTGAACCGTCCCCGCCGCCCCGCGGAGCGCTACGACGAGCGCGAGGTCCCGGGGACGGCCGCGAGCGAGGTCTTCGGCGGGCTGCTGCACCTCATCGCCGTGCGCAAGGCCGTTCCGATGTTCGCGGGCACCGAGCTGAGCGTCTTCGACCCGGTCAACGACCACGTGCTCGGCTACCAGCGCCCCGGCGACGGGGAGTCGGTGCTCGTGCTCGCGAACGTGTCGGACGAGGTCCAGGAGGTCGCGGCCGAGCGGTTCGTCGGGTTCGCCGCGGAGGCGGTCGACCTGGTCACCGAGATCGCGGTCGACCTGCGCGAGGGCTTCCGTCTCGCTCCGCTGCAGTTCGTCTGGCTGAGGGTGACCCCGGCCTGATCGGACCGTGCGAGGCCCCCGGCGTGGGGGCCGTCGCCGGTACCCTGGGGCGGATGACTCCCGCTCCCCGTGCCCTGATCGCCCGCCTCCGCACCGACGCGCGACTCGCGCGCAAGGTGGGCGGCGAGCTGCTCGCGGCTCGCCGGGCCCGCCACGCGGTGACCCGGCTGCTCGCGGAGCGCGGGCCGCTGCCCGAGGGCCGGTTCGAGATCGGCGTCTACTTCGCCGACGGCGACATCAACCTGTACCAGCTGCGGCAGTGGTACCGGCCGCTGGCCGAGCTGGCGGAGACGCACCCGGTCGTGCTGCTCAGCCGCAACGCCGGCGCCGCGGAGGTGCTGCTGCGCGAGAGCCCGGTCCCGGTCGCCTACGTCCGCTCCGTCGCCGACCTCGAGAGCACCATCGCGAGCCAGCCGCTGCGGATCGTGCTCTACGTCAACCAGAACGCCCGCAACTTCCAGATGATGCGCTACGGGCGCCGCTGGCACGTCTTCGTCAACCACGGCGAGAGCGACAAGATGTACATGACGACGAACCAGTTCAAGGCGTACGACTACAGCATGATCGCCGGGGACGCCGCCCTCGCCCGGCTGCGCCGCGTGCTCTGGGACTACGACTTCGACAGGCGCGCCCTCGCCATCGGCCGTCCTCAGGCGGACCACTTCGCCGGCGCCGTGCCGTTCACGCCCGACGAGCGCCGCGTGGTGCTCTACGCGCCGACCTGGGAGGGCGACCGCCCCGCCGCGGGCTACGGCTCGATCCGGAGCCACGGCACGGCCCTCGTGCGCGGGCTCCTGGCCGACCCGCGGTTCCGGCTCGTCTACCGCCCGCATCCCCGCAGCGGCGCGGTCGACTCCGACTACGCCGCGGCCGACCGGGCGATCGTCGCGATGATCGCCGCCGCCAACGCGGCCGATCCGCGCGCCGGTCACGTGCACGACACCGGTGCCGAGCTCGGCTGGCAGCTCGCCGCCGCCGACCTCGCGATCCTCGACGTGTCGGCGATGGTCTACGACCGGCTGGCCACGGGGCGCCCGCTGCTGGTCACCCGGCCCGTCAGCGCCGAGGCCGAGGTCGACGAGAGCGGCTACCTCGGCGACGCGGAGTGGCTGCACGCCGAGGACGCCTCCGCGATCATCGCGCGGATCGACAGCGCCGAGCACGATCCGGAGTCGGTCGAGCGGCTGGAGCGCTGGGTGCACCGCTACTTCGGCGACACGTCGCCCGGAGCGGCCACGCGGCGCTTCCACGAGGCGATCGAGCACCTGCTCACCGAGTGGGAGCGGCACGCCGCTCTGCACCGGGGCGACGGCGCGGTCGACGACCACGATCCGGAGGGCTGAGCGGGCGGGAGCACCGCTCGAACGGCCGCGTCAAGGGTGGGCCGGTCGCCGGGCGGCCTCCCGGCGCCCCGCTACGCTCGTCCCATGATGACCCCGCGCGCCTTCGCCCGCTCCCGCCGGCGCCGGTCGGCACCCGCCCAGCCCGCGGTCGAGCCGGACATCGTGGTCTCCGCCGACCCGGAGAAGCCGGTCTTCACGATCCGCTCCTTCCGCATCGGCCTGTTCGGCGCGCTCGGCGTGCTGGTGGCGCTCGTCCTGGGCGGCCTCGTCGTGCAGCTGGGCACGGTGCTGACCTACATCTTCGTGGCGCTGTTCTTCGCGCTCGGCCTCGATCCGCTGGTCTCCTGGCTCGAGAGCAAGCGCCTGCCGAGGCCGCTCGCGATCACGGCGGTCTTCGCCGCGGTGGTGCTGATCTTCGCCGGCCTGCTGGTCTACATCATCCCGATCCTGGTCGAGCAGCTGACGATGTTCGTCACGAGCGCCCCGCAGATCGTCACCGACATCGCCTCGCAGCAGTGGGTGCTCGACCTCGAGCAGCAGCTGCGCGGCGTGATCGACATCGACGAGCTGATCGAGAGCGTCCAGAGCTTCATCGGCAACCCCAACAACCTGCTCTCGCTCGGCGGCGGACTGATCGCGGTCGGGACCGGGATCGCCAGCGGCGTGACCGGCGCCGTCATCGTGCTGATCCTGACGCTGTACTTCCTCGCGTCGCTGCGCTCGATGAAGGCCGTCGCCTACCGCTTCGCCCCCGCCTCGCACCGCGCGAAGGCGCACGAGGTCGGCGACGAGATCACCGGCGCCGTGGGCCGCTACGTGGTCGGCCAGGTCTCGCTCGCCGGCGTGAACGGCGTGCTCACGTTCATCCTGCTGCTCTCGATCGGCGCCCCGGTGCCGGCGCTGCTGGCCTGCGTCGCGTTCCTCGGCTCCCTGATCCCGCTGGTCGGCACGCTCTCGGGCGCCGTGATCATCTCGCTCGCCTGCCTCCTGGCTTCGCCGCTGACCGCGCTGGTCGCTGCGATCTACTACCTCGTCTACATGCAGGTCGAGGCGTACCTCCTCAGCCCCCGCATCATGAACAAGGCCGTCTCGGTCCCCGGTGCGGTCGTCGTGATCGCGGCGGTGGCGGGCGGCACCATCGCGGGCGTGCTCGGCGCCCTGGTCGCGATCCCGGTCGCGGCCTCGGTGATCATCGTCGTGCAGAAGGTCGTCTTCCCCCGTCAGGACGCCAAGTAGCGGACCGCACCGCGACGGCCGGTCCGCTCAGCGCCAGGGCAGCACCGCGCCGTCGACCGCAGCGCTGAAGCGGCGGACCGACTCCGGGACCGCGACGCCCTCCTCCGCCGGCACCGGCGCGAGCGTGCGGGTGACCAGCGGCACGACGCCCGCCCAGACCCCGGCCTCCGGCTCGTCGCCGGCTCCGTGCGCGCGCACCTTCAGGCTCGCCTCGGCCAGGGGGAGGCGCAGCACCAGCGTGGCCGCGATCTCGCGGGCGGAGCTCGCTCGCACCTCCTCGTCGCGCCCCGGGAGGAGACGTGCCACCAGCAGATCGAGGGCCCGCGCCTTCTCCTCGCCCTCCAGCGCCTCGGCCCGGCCGATCACCATCGCCGAGCGGTAGTTCATCGAGCTGTCGAAGGTGGAGCGGGCGACGACCAGTCCGTCGACCAGCGTGACCGAGGCGGTGAGGAGCGAGTGCCGCGCCGCCTCCCGCAGCAGTCCTCCGCCGCTCGACCCGTGCAGCAGGAGGGAGTCGCCGTCGCGGGCGAAGAGGATCGGCAGCACGATCGCGGCGCCGTCCCGCACGACGGCGACGTGGGCGACGAGCGCCTCGTCGAGCAGGGCGTGCAGCTCGGCGGGATCGGTGCGCTGGCGGTCGCGGAGACGGGAGAAGCGGGTGCGGTCGGTGACGGGGAGGCTGTCCATGTCGGAATCGTCCCGCGCCGACTGGATCTGCCAGGATGCCACTGGGCCGCGATCGGAGTGGTCCAGAGCGGAGCGGTCGATGGCGTCGGGCGATCTGGAGATCCCGCTCCTCCTCGGGCCGTCGCCGCGCGGCTCGGTCCGCGCCGGGCTCGCCGAGGCGCTGCGCCAGGCGGTGCTGGACGGGCGCTACCGGGCGGGCGATCCGATCCCGTCGAGCCGCGTGCTCGCCGAGCGGCTCGGCGTCTCGCGGGGCTCCGTCGTCGCCGCGGTGGATCAGCTGGTGGGGGAGGGCTACCTCGTCGCCCACCCGCGCGCAGCGGTGACGGTCGCCTCCGACGGACTGCTGGCGACGGCGCCGCAGGAGCCGCGGCCGGAGTCCCGGGAGACCGTCGTCCCGCCCGCCGCGGCGGACCTGAGGCCGGGCCGGCCGGACACCCGCGCCCTCGACACCCCGGAGTGGCGGGCCGCCTGGCGCCTGGCGCTCGCCTCGCCGCCCTCGGCGCCTCCTCGGGGTTCCGGGGACCCGGCCCTGCGGGAGCAGATCGCCGAGCAGCTGCGCCGGTCCCGCGGCGTCGACGTGCAGGCGTCGGACGTGGTGGTGACCAGCGGCACCGCGGGCGCCGTCGCGCTCCTGGCCCGCGCCGCCTCGGCCTCGCTCGGACGCGAGGTGCGCGTCGCCGTCGAGGACCCCGGCTACCCGGCCGTCCGGCGCCGCCTGCGCGCCGACGGGCACGAGGTCGTCGGCGTCCCGGTGCGCGGCGACGGCATCGACCTCGACGCTCTCGCGAGCTCCGGCGCGGACGTGGTCGTCGTGACTCCGTCGCACCAGTACCCGACCGGAGGCAGGCTCGCCCTCGCCGAGCGCCTGGAGCTGGTGCGCCGCGCGTCGGCCGGCCCCCTGCTCGTGGTGGAGGACGACTACGACAGCGAGTTCCGCTACGTCGGCGCCCCGCTGCCCGCGCTCGCCTCGCTCGACTCCGGCGGCGGAGTCGCCCATGTCGGGTCGTTCTCGAAGACCGTCTCGCCGTGGCTCCGCATCGCCTACCTGGCCGTTCCGCCGGCGTCCTGGCTCCGCGGGGCGCTGGCCGGCCTCGACGACGAGAAGGACGCCTCCGCCTCGGGTCCGACGCAGGCGGCGCTCGCGCAGTTCATGGCGAGCGGGGCGTTCCGGAGGCATCTCACGCGCTCGAGACGGCGCTACGCCCACCGCCGTGAGCTGGTCCACGCATTCGGGGAGTCGGTGCCGTGGGGGCGCGCAAGCGGACTCGACGGGGGTCTGCACGTCGTCCTCTCCCTGCCCGCGCCTCTGGACGCGCACGCCGTCGCGGCCGCGCTGCTCCGGGAGGGACTGATCGTCGCCACTCTGCACGAGTACGCCCTGTCGGGACGGGCCGCGACCGAGGCGCTGGTCCTCGGCTACGGCCATGTCGGCGACCTCGAGCTCGCTGCGGCGCTGGACCTCGTCGACCGGACCGTCCGCGCGCTCGCCGCCGGGGCCGTCCGTGGTATCCCTGGAGGATGACCCGCGACTCCGCCCTGCACATCACCGACGATCCCGACGCCGACGCGCTGCTCAGCCGCGACCCGCTGGCGCTGCTGATCGGGATGCTCCTCGACCAGCAGGTCGCGATGGAGACGGCCTTCTCCGGGCCCCGCAAGATCGAGGAGCGCCTCGAGGCGGAGGGGGCCTCCTTCGACGCCGCGTCGATCGCGGGCTTCGACGAGGACGCGTTCTCGGAGCTCTGCCGGACTCCGCCCGCGATCCACCGCTACCCGGCGAGCATGGCGGGGCGCGTGCAGGTCCTCTGCCGCGCTCTGGTCGACGACTGGGACGGCGACGCCGCGGCGGTCTGGACGCGCGACGAGCCCGACGGCCGCACGGTCCTCGCGCGTCTGAAGGCGCTGCCCGGCTTCGGCGAGCAGAAGGCGCGGATCTTCCTCGCCCTGCTCGGCAAGCAACGCGGATTCTCGGGGGAGGGCTGGCGCTCGGCCGCGGGCGCCTACGGAGAGGAGGGCGCCTTCCGCTCGGTCGCCGACATCGTCTCTCCGGAGTCGCTGACGAAGGTCCGCGCCACCAAGCAGGCCGCGAAGGCCGCCGCCAAGGCGGAGAAGTAGGGCCGGGGGCGGCGGCCGGATGGATCGAGCGCTCGACGACGGTCCCGGTCGCCGTCTCCGCAGTCGCAGGCCGAGCAGCCTGACCCGATGATCCCCGCCGCCACCGCCCGGCTGCGCTTCCGCGAGATGACCGCCGAGGACCTCCCCGACATGGCGGACCTGCTCGGCGACCCGGTCGTGATGCGGTACTACCCCGCGCCGAAGGACCGCGAGCAGGCAGCCGCCTGGATCGAGTGGAACCGGCGCAACTACCGCGAGCACGGCTTCGGGCTGTGGATCATCGAGACCCTCGACGGCGAGTTCGTCGGCGACTGCGGGTTGACCTGGCAGCGCGTCGACGGCGGGATCGAGCTCGAGGTCGGCTACCACGTGCGGGCCGGTCTGCACGGCCGCGGCTACGCCACCGAGGCGGCTGCGGCCTGCCGCGACCTCGCGCTCGCCCACCGCCTCGCGGGACGACTCGTGGCGCTCGTGCACCCGGACAACGCCGCCTCGAGGCGCGTCGCCGAGAAGACCGGCCTCCGCGTGATCGCCGAGGACCGCGACGGCGGCGGACTCGTCCGCACCGTGCTCGGGATGCCGCTCGTCGCGCCCGGGCGCCGGCCTCGGGAACGCTGACCGAACGCCTCCGACGGCTCCGGACCATCGCGCGCGGAGCAGGCCCTGAGCTGGAGCAGATCCTGAGCTAGATCCGGTCCTCCAGCGCCGCGATCAGCGCCGCGCGGTCCTCGCGGAGGATCGAGGCCCCGCCCCCCGGCACGGTCCGCACCTCGACGCCGCGGCCGGCGAGGACGCCGCCCAGCGAGCCGTGGCCCAGCGGGTCCTCCGGCATCACGGCGAGCGTCGCCACGGGGAACGTCTCGGGGGCCTCGGCCGCACCCCGTGCCGTCAGCCCGACGGCGGAGTCCTGCTCCCAGAGCGCGTGGGCCGACACGTCGAGCTCGATCTGCTCGTCCGTCCAGATCGGGTGGCGGTGGCGGAGGGAGTCGGCGTCGCCCTTCTCGACGTGCGCGACCGAGCCGCCGCGGTGGAGCGCGCCCGCCAGTCCCCGGGCGTCCGAGAACGCGGGGTCGAGCAGGACGAGCCGGTCGGCGCCGTACTCGCGGGCGAGCCGGGCGGCGACGACGGCGCCGAGGCCGTGGCCGATGACGAGGTCGGGGGTCTGCAGCACCGAGGCGCGGACGTCCGACGCCCAGCGCTCCGGCGAGTACACGGGCGATGCCGGCGAGCCGCCGTGACCGGCGAGATCGGGGGCCACCACGCGGTAGCCGTGCTCGTGCAGCGTCGGGACCAGGGCGTACCAGATCCGGGAGTCGGAGCCGAGGCCGTGGAGGAGGAGCGCCGTCCGCTCGCCCGTTCCGCCGTAGTCGCGGACGAACAGCGCCAGCGGCTCGGCCGGCGCGGCGGCCAGCGCCTTCCGCTCGGCGCGGGTCGGCTCGAGCACGAGGGTGTTGCCGAACGCCTGCGGTGCCGGCCCGAACGCATCGCGCGCGCTGTGGATCACCTTGCGGCCGAGCATCGCGTTGCCGACGCCGCCCAGTGCCGCTCCGATCCCGAACGGCATCGCCCGGCCGACCAGGCCCGCGCCCTGCTGGGCGAGGAAGTGCTTGGCGAAGGACTTCTTCGCGCGGTCCGCCAGCTCGCCCACGAGGAAGGACGGCAGGCCCTTCGTGACCACGGAGCCCCAGTACTGGTTGAGGCCGCTGCCCCCGCCGACGGCCTGCCCGGCCACCTGGCGCACCATCTCGCTGCCGGAGGAGCCCATCATCAGCGTGAGCACGAGGGCCCGCGCGCGGTCCGGGTCCTCGAGCGGGATCCCGTGCACCTCCGTCACCGACTGCGCGAAGAGCGCGCTCGCCTCCAGGAACCCTGCGGCTCCCGCGCCGGAGAGAGCCACCGAGGCGGCCGTGCCGATGCCGGGGACGACGGCGGTCGCCCCGATCGCCGCGCCTCCCGCGGCCACGCTCGAGAGGTACTGCCGCTCGAGCGACGTGATGATCTGCTCCGGAGTCGCCCCGGGACGCCGGCGCCGCAGCAGGCGGATGTTCGCCAGCACGGCCGGGCGCTGCACCGCGAGGAGCCGGTCGAGCAGCTTCGCCAGCTGAGCGTTCTCGGAGCCGTCGGCCTGCTCCACCTCGCCGGCCCTCTCCACGGCGCGCTCGCGCTTGCGGTCCTTCTGGGCCATGTCGTGCACTCCTGCGTCCTCGGGCGCCGCGTGCGGGAGGGGTCAGTCGTCGGAGACGGTGCCCTGGACGGGCGGGCCCTCGGCCGGCGCCGTGCTGCTCCGCGGTGTCGGCGCGTAGTCCTCAGCGTAACGCGCGAGCACCTCCTCGATCGGCGCGTCCAGCACCAGGCGGCCCTTGTCCAGGTAGAGGCCGCGCGTGCAGAAGCGGCGGAGGTCGCGCTCATTGTGCGAGACGAAGAAGAGGGTGCGGCCGGAGGCGAGCAGCTCCTCGATCCGCGCGTAGCACTTCTCGCGGAACGCCCTGTCGCCGACCGCGAGCACCTCGTCCACCAGGATGATCGGCTCCTCGAGCCGCGACACGACGGAGAAGGCGATGCGCACCTTCATCCCGCTCGAGAGGTGCTTGTAGGGGGTGTCGAGGAAGTCGCCGATCTCGGCGAACTCGATGATCGAGTCGAAGCGCGCGTCGACCTCGCGCTTGGACATCCCGTGGAGACCCGCGGTCAGGTAGACGTTCTCGCGGACGCTCAGGTCGGCCACGAAGCCGCCGGTGATCTCGATGAGCGGAGCGACGCCCCCGCGCACCTCCACCGCGCCCTCGTCCGGCAGCACCACGCCGGCGACGAGCTTGAGCAGCGTCGACTTGCCCTGACCGTTCCGGCCGACGACACCGATCGCCTCGCCCGCCCGCACCTGCACGTCGAGCCCGCGCAGCGCCCAGAACTCGCCGGGCCGCGAGCGGCGGGAGCGGCCGGCGAAGAGGTCCTTGAAGGAGCGGCGGCCCCGCCGGTTGCGGCGGAAGCGGATCCCGAGGCCGCGGCACTCGATGACCACCGGGGCGTCGGCCATCACAGCTCCTTCAGCACCGCGCGCTCGGAGCGGCGGAAGACGACGAGGCCCAGCGCCAGCACGAGCACCGAGATGCCCGCGGAGGCGAGGATGAGCGGGACGTCGAGCTCGCTCTCGAAGAACGCGGAGCGGTAGAGGGCGAAGATCCCGCTGAGCGGGTTGAGCGCCGCGAGCGGCCGGATCTGCTCCGGCAGGTTGGCCGTGGAGTAGATGATCGGCGACGCGTAGAAGAGGAACCGGAGCACGAGCTTCACGGCCCGCTCCAGATCGCGGAAGAACACCACGAGCGGGGCCACCAGCAGACCCACGCCGAGCGTGAGCACCGCCTGCAGCAGGATCGCCACGGGGAACAGCAGCGCCGCCCAGGTCAGGTGCGCGCCGGCGATCACGGCGAAGAGCACCAGCACCGGCAGGCTCGCCACGAACTCGATGCCCTTCGAGAGCACGATCCGCCCGACCCAGATGGTCCGCGGGATCGACGTCGACCGCACCAGCTTCGCCTCACGGAGGAACGCGCGGGTCGCGTCGGAGGTCGCCTGGTTGAACCACATCCACGGCAGCAGGCCTGCGAGCAGGAAGACGATGTACGGGTCCTCGCCGACGGTCCGCTGGAAGACGACGGTGAAGACGAAGAAGTAGATGCCCGACATCACGAGCGGGTCGAGAACCGACCAGACGTAGCCGAGCGCGCTCGTGGCGTACCGGACGGTGAGGTCGCGCCTGGTGAGCAGCCAGAGGGAGTGGCGGTAGCGCCAGGCCCGGGAGCGCCGGTGGCGCAGGGCCGTCTCGGTCGCGAGGGTGTCGGCCGTGCTCACTGCGCGACTCCTCCCGTCGGCTCCGCTCGAGCCGGGGGAGGAGCCGGGAGCGTCAGACGAAGAGGTTCGCGCGCTCGAGGTCCTCGGCGAAGTCCACCTCGACGGCGTAGAGGTCGGAGATGTCCATCGGCTCGACGAGCAGGCGGTCCTGCTCGATCGCCAACTCTATGCCACGCTCGAAGTAGTCCTGGGCGTCGACCCGGGCGAGCTGGCGCACCAGCGCGGCCTTGTCGGAGGCGGACACGTAGTTGATCCCGACCGCCTCGCCGAGGCCGCCGCGCACCGTCTTGGAGAGCTCCTGGATGAAGCCCTCGGCGCTCGTCGTGTACTTGACCTCCTCGTCCGACACCTTCGAGGTGTTGACGGTGACGAAGGAGACGTCCTTCGCGATCAGCGCGGCCGCCCGGTCGAGGATGCGCGGGTCGAAGACGACGTCGCCGTTCATCCAGAGCACGCCGCCCTGCCCGCTCGCCTGCAGCGCGCGGAGGAGGCTCTTGGAGGTGTTGGTCTGGTCGTACTGCTCGTTGTAGACGAACGTCGCCGAGGGGAAGGCCTCGATGATGTGCTCGAGCTTGTAGCCGACGACGATGCTCACCGGGACCTTCGTGCCGAAGGCGTGGTGGATGTTGTCGAACTGCTGCTGCATGATCGTGCGCCCGTCGCTGAGCGGCGTGAGCGGCTTGGGGAGGGAGCGGCCGAGCCGGCTGCCCATCCCTGCGGCGAGGATGACGACGGTGGCGGGGCTGCTGCTCGTCGAACCTGTGTGCATCATCGTGTGTTCTCCTCGAATTAACCGCTGCGTCTCGATCTGATCGACTCCTCGGGTAGGGACCTAGTGTACAGTTCACGCCCCCCGGGGCCAGGGTGGTTGACCTCTCGCCGTGTCGCCGGGTGTCGGCGCGGGCGCCGGGGGCCCGCGGGCGAGTTGGTACCGTAGCCGGATGACGTCCGTGACGAACGCCGAGCCCGCTGAGGGTGCCGCGGATCCGGACGGCGCCTCGCCCGTCGTCTTCGAGCTGCACCAGCTGACCCGGACCTTCGGGAGGACGGTGGCGGTCGACCGCATCGACCTGGCCGTCCGCGCGGGGACCTTCTACGGGATCATCGGCCCGAACGGCGCGGGCAAGACCACCACGCTCTCGATGATGACGGGCCTTCTGCGACCCGACACCGGCCGCGTCCTCGTGCACGGCGTCGACGTCTGGAAGGACCCGTCGGCCGCGAAGCCGCTGATCGGGGTCCTGCCCGACCGCCTCCGGCTGTTCGACCGGCTCACCGGCGCCCAGTTCCTCGCCTACTCCGCCGCGCTGCGCGGCATCGACCTCGCCACGGCGAAGCAGCGCACGGTCGAGCTGGCCGAGGCGCTCGGCCTCTCCGACGCGCTGGAGCGCCTGATCTCGGACTACTCCGCGGGGATGGCGAAGAAGGTCGCCCTCGCGGCGGCGATGATCCACGCCCCGCGCGTGCTGGTCCTCGACGAGCCGTTCGAGTCGGTGGACCCGGTCTCCTCGGCCGCCGTGATCACCGTGCTGCGCCGCTTCGTCGAGGGCGGCGGCACCGTCGTCCTGTCCAGCCACGGGCTCGACTTCATCGAGCGCGTCTGCGACGACGTGGCCGTGATCGTCGGCGGGCGCGTGCTCGCCTCCGGGACGGTCGCGGAGGTCGCCGGCACCGCGACGCTGGAGGAGCGCTTCCTCGAGCTCGCGGGCGGCAAGCAGATCGCCGAGGGGCTGCAGTGGCTGCACGACTTCTCCGGCTGAGGATCGACGTCCTCCTGGGCGCGTTCCGCTCCGGGCCCGCGCGCTCGGCCGGCGCCGTCCTGGGCGTGCTCGTGGTCGTCGCGGTGACGGCCCTGCTGATCGGGGCGATCGGCGCTCTGCGCTCCTCGGACGCGGCGGCGGGCGCTCTCGTGACCGCCGGCGGACTCGTCTCCGTCGGCTTCCTGGTGCTGCCCTTCCTGCTCGGCCCGCTCGACCCGATGGATCCGCGCGCGTTCCGCCTCTTCGGCCTTCCGCCGCTCCGCCTCGCCGGGGCGCTCGCCCTGGCCGGCCTCGTCTCGGTCCCCACGCTCGCCCTGCTGGTGGTCGGGCTCGCGTGCGCGCCGCTCGTCCCGGGCGCAGGCGCCTTCGCCGTGGTCGGCCCGCTCCTCGCGGTGGCGACGGCCTCGCTGTTCGCGCGGATCGGCCTCGCCGCCTCCGCCGCCCTCGTCCCCTCCCGGACCGCCCGCGAGCTGCTGGCCGTCCTCGGCCTGGTGCTGATGCTGGGCGGTCCCGCAGCCCTCGGCGCCGCCGCGCTGGTCGACGCGGGGGACACCCCGGTGCTCGAGCGCTGGGGCGCGGCGATGGGGGCCACTCCGTTCGGCGCGGCGTGGATGATCGCCCCGGCCGCCCGGACCGGCGACGCGCTCGGCCCGCTCCTGCTGGCCCTGGCGACGCTCGTCGCGGCGGGCGCGCTCTGGTGGCTCGTCGTCCGCCTGCTGACGGAGCGCCCCGAGCGCACGCACCGGCCGCCGCGCGGCCTCCGGCTGGGCTGGTTCGACGTCCTCGGCTCGACCCGGACCGGCGCGATCGCGGCGCGCAGCATCACCTACTGGCTCCGGGATCCGCGCTACCAGGCGTCGCTCGTCGCCGTGCCGGTGCTGCCGGTCGCGGCCCTGCTGCTGCTCGCGGTCGTCGGCGTCCCCTTCCCGCTGCTCTCGCTGCTCCCGGTCCCGCTGATCGCGCTGTTCCTCGGCTGGTTCCTGCACAACGACGTCGCCTACGACGGCTCGGCGTTCTGGCTCCACGTGGCCGCGGGCGTCCGCGGCTGGTCGGACCGGCTCGGCCGCGCCTTCCCGACCCTCCTGCTCGGCGTGCCGGTCGTCGTGCTCGGCTCGCTGATCAGCAGCGCGACCTCGGGGCTCCCCGATGCGCTGCCCGTCGTGCTCGCGGTGAACACCTGCCTCCTGCTCGTCCCCGCCGGCGTCGCCAGCGCCCTCTCGGCACGGCTCGCCTATCCGGCTCCGCGTCCGGGCGACAGCGCGTTCACGCAGCCCCAGGCCCCCGGAGCCAGCGGCGCCGGTCCGCAGTCCCTCGCGTTCGGCCTGGGGCTGCTCCTCTCGGCTCCGGCCGTGGTGCTCGGCGTCCGGGCCCTGTTCGTCGACCCGGAGGCGGCGGGCGACGCCGTGCTCGTCGGCTTCGGCAGCGCCGTGGTCGTCTTCGCCCTCGGCGTGCTCCTCGGCGGCCGGCTGTTCGAGCGCCGCGCGACAGAGCTGGTCGCGTTCACCAGCCGCTACTAGCGCCGCCCGATCCGGAGCGCACGGCCGCGGGCCCGGGCTCCGCGCGTAGGATCGTCGGCATGATTCCGCGCGTCCAGAACAGCAGCACCGACCCCCTCGAGGGAGGCGGAGGAACCGCCACGCTCGACCGCGAGCTCGAGGAGCTCCTCAACCAGGAGTCCATCGAGCCGGGCGACCACGAGCGCTTCTCCCACTACGTGCCGAAGGACAAGATCCTCGAGAGCGCCATCACCGGCAAGCCGGTCCGCGCGCTCTGCGGCAAGAAGTGGCTCCCGGGCCGCGACCCGGAGAAGTTCCCGGTGTGCCCGGCCTGCAAGGAGATCTACGCGAAGATGAAGTGAGCTCCCGCCCCGCTCACTCGTAGCGGGTCGGGATGACGGGCTCGCCGCGGCCGAGCCGGAGCGCGTCGATCGGCAGCTCGAGGACCGCGTTCGCGTGGTGCGCGCGGGCTGCCGCCACTCCCTCGATGCCGAGGTGCTCGGGACGGATCGTCCCGTCCTCGATCAGGGGGACGAGCAGCGCCCGCTCGTCCTCGCCGACGGCGCCCTCGGGGCCGGCGCCCACGTGCACGACCTCGGCCTCGGCGACCCCGTCGTCGGAGAGCAGACGGCCGGCGGCCTTCCGCCCGCCGATCGACGCCTTCGAGACCGACTTCTTCGCCACCGCGACCCATTCGCCCGCGTCGTCCTCGTGCGCGACAAGCTTGTAGACCATGCCCGCGGTCGGGTGGCCCGAGCCCGTCGCCACCGAGGTGCCGACGCCGTAGGAGTCGACCGGTGAGGCCGCGAGCGCGGCGATCCCGTACTCGTCGAGGTCGTTGGTGACGGTGATGCGCGTGCCGGTCGCGCCGAGCGCGTCCAGCTGCTGCCGGACGGCGGCCACCTGCTGGGGGAGGTCGCCGGAGTCGATGCGCACGGCGCCGAGGCCGGTGCCGGCGACGCGGACCGCCAGGTCGACGGCGGCCGTCACGTCGTAGGTGTCCACCAGGAGGGTCGTGCCGGGGCCGAGCGCGGCGACCTGCGCGCGGAAGGCCTCCTCCTCCGAGTCGTGGAGGAGCGTGAAGGAGTGCGCGGAGGTGCCCATCGTGGGCACGCCGAAGCTGCGGCCCGCCTCCAGGTTCGAGGAGGCGCCGAATCCGGCGATGTAGGCGGCGCGAGCCGCGGCGACGGCGGACCGCTCACCGGCGCGGCGCGAGCCCATCTCGGCGAGCGGTCGCCCGTCGGCGGCCGAGACCATCCGCGCGGCGGCGCTCGCCACGGCGCTGTCGTGGTTGAGGACGCTGAGCACCAGGGTCTCCAGCAGCACGCCGTCGGCGAAGGGCGCCTCGACGATGAGCACGGGGGAGCCCGGGAGGTAGACCTCGCCCTCGCGGTAGCCCCAGACGTCGCCCCGGAAGCGGTAGTCGGCGAGCCAGTCCAGCGTGCGGGAGTCGACGACGCGGTTCCCGCGGAGCCAGGACAGCTCGTCGTCGCCGAAGCGGAACCGCGAGATGAGCTCGAGGAGCCGGCCGGTGCCCGCGAGTACGCCGTAGCGGCGTCCCGGCGGGAGGCTCCGGGCGAACACCTCGAACATGCAGCGGCGATCGGCGGTGCCGCTGCCGAGGGCGCCCTCGACCATCGTGAGCTCGTACCGGTCGGTGAGGAAGGCCGTGGAGTCCATCCGCTCAGTGTTCCACGGCCGCCCCTGCGCGGCCCAGGCGCGGGTGCCGGGGCTTGCGCACGCCGCCGGGCCCGGGAACGGCGTGCGGCCGGGACCGGGCCGCAGGGCGCGGGTAGGCTGTTCCTCCGTGACGGACGCACCGCTGGGCATCTTCGACTCCGGAGTCGGCGGGCTCACCGTCGCCCGCTCCGTGATCGACCAGCTGCAGAACGAGTCGATCGTCTACCTCGGCGACACCGCGCACTCGCCCTACGGTCCCAAGCCGCTCGCCGACGTCCGCGCCTACGCCCTCGACACCCTCGACACGCTGGTCGACCAGGGCGCCAAGCTGCTCGTCATCGCCTGCAACACCGCCTCGGCCGCGATGATGCGCGACGCCCGCGAGCGCTACACGCTCGGCCGCGGCATCCCGGTGATCGAGGTCATCCAGCCCGCCGTCCGCAGCGCTGTCCGCGACACCCGCAACCGCCGCGTCGGGGTGATCGGCACGGTCGGGACGATCCGCTCCCGCGCCTACGACGACGCCTTCGTCGCCGCGCCCGACCTGCAGCTGTTCACCGCCGCCTGCCCGCGCTTCGTCGAGTTCGTCGAGGCGGGCGTCACCTGGAGCGACGAGCTGCTCGCGGTGGCGGAGGAGTACCTCGCGCCGCTCAAGGCCGCGGGGGTCGACACGCTCGTCCTCGGCTGCACGCACTACCCGCTGCTGCGCGGTGCCATCGCCTACGTGATGGGGCCGGACGTCCGCCTCGTCTCGAGCGCCGAGGAGACCGCGCTCGACGTCTACCGGACCCTCGTGGCGCACGGCCTGCAGCGCACCTCCGCCGCGCCTCCGACCTACCGGTGGGAGGAGACGGGCTCGAGCGACTTCGTCCGCCTCGCCCGCCGCTTCCTCGGTCCGGAGGTCTCGAGCGTCGACCTCGTCGAGACCGGCACCATCAACCTGCGCGAGCTCGACCGGGCCGCGCTCCCGCACGATCGAGGGAGACCCGAGTGACCGACAGCACCGCATCGAAGGCCGCGCGCAAGGACGGGCGGGCGCCCGACGAGCTGCGCACCGTGACGATCGAGCGCGGCTGGAGCACCCAGGCGGAGGGCTCCGCGCTCGTCTCGTTCGGGAACACCAGGGTGCTCTGCACCGCCTCCTTCACGAACGGCGTGCCGCGCTGGCTGCAGGGCAAGGGCAAGGGCTGGGTCACCGCCGAGTACGCGATGCTGCCCCGATCCACCAACTCCCGTATGGACCGCGAGTCGGTCAAGGGGAAGGTCGGCGGGCGCACGCACGAGATCTCGCGGCTGATCGGCCGGAGCCTGCGCGCGGTGGTCGACACGAAGGCGCTCGGCGAGAACACCCTCGTCATCGACTGCGACGTCCTCCAGGCCGACGGCGGCACCCGCACCGCGGCGATCACCGGCGCCTACGTGGCGATGGCCGACGCGATCGAGTGGGCGCGGGGCAAGAAGTACGTGGGGCAGAAGGCGCAGCCGCTGATCGACAGCCTCTCGGCGGTGTCCGTCGGCATCATCGACGGCGTGCCGATGCTCGACCTGGCCTACGTCGAGGACGTGCGCGCCGAGACCGACATGAACGTCGTTGTCACCGGACGCGGCCTGTTCGTCGAGGTGCAGGGCACCGCCGAGGGGGCCCCGTTCGACCGCCGCGAGCTCGACGCCCTGCTCGACCTCGCGGTCGCCGGTGCCTCCGACCTCGCCCGCATCCAGGCCGAAGCGCTCGCCGCGGAGCCCGGCGCGTGAGCCTGGACCTCGTCCTCGCCACGCACAACGCGGGCAAGGTGGAGGAGTTCCGCGCCATGCTGGCCGGCGCGCTCCCCGGAGTCGGCGTCCGCGCCTACGACGGACCCGAGCCCGTCGAGGACGGCGTGAGCTTCGCCGAGAACGCGCTGATCAAGGCGCGCGCGGCGGCGGCGCACACGGGCCACGTGGCGCTCGCGGACGACTCCGGGATCTGCGTCGACGTCCTCGGCGGCGCGCCGGGCATCTTCTCGGCCCGCTGGTCGGGACGCGCGCACGACGCGACGGCCAACCTCGAGCTCCTCCTGGCGCAGCTGCACGACGTGAAGGCGGAGCACCGCGGTGCGCACTTCAGCTGCACCATCGCCCTCGTGGTGCCGGACACCGTGCTCCCCGGCGGTCAGGAGACGGTGGTCGAGGGCCGCTGGGACGGCGCGATCGCGACGGCCCCGCGCGGTGCGAACGGCCACGGCTACGACCCGGTGTTCGTCCCCGAGGCCGGGGCGCTCACGGCGGCCGAGCTCGCTCCCGAGCAGAAGAACGCCCGGAGCCACCGCGCCCGCGCCTTCACCGCGCTGCGCGCCGAGCTCGCCGCCTTGTCCGCCCGGCTCTGAGCCGGCGGGATGTCACTCCGGTGCACGCCTGTCGGCGTGCCGCGTGCCGGAGTGGCGTCTCGCGGAGGCGGAGGTCAGGACTTCGGGTGCTTGTCGTCCAGCGTGTCGGCGTCGAGCACGTAGGCGGCCGACTCGGTCGAGTCGGTCTCGGGGTCGGCGGCGAGCTTCGCCTTGCGCTGCTGCTGGAAGAAGTGGAACAGCGTCGGCACCAGCGCGAGCACGACCGCGCCGATCAGGATCACGTCGATGTAGTGCGAGACGAAGTCGGCGACCGGCGGGATGAAGGCGAGCAGCCACCCGATCAGGGTGACCCCGCTGCCCCAGATCAGGGCGCCGATGAGGTTGTAGAGGCTGTACTTGCGGTAGTTCATGTGGGCCACGCCGGCCGCGATCGGCGCGAAGGTGCGGACGATCGGCACGAAGCGCGCGAGGATCACGGCGAGGCCGCCGAAGCGCTCGAAGAACGCGTTGGTCCGCTTCACGTTCTCGATGCTGAAGAAGCCGGACTCCTTGCGCTCGAAGATGCGCGGGCCGGCCTTGTGCCCGATCAGGTAGCCGACCTCGCCGCCGACGAAGGCCGAGAACCCGACGGCCAGGCAGATGACCCAGATCGGGACGCCGAGGCCGCCGTTCGACGCGTTCTCGTGCGCCAGCAGGCCCGTGATGATCAGCAGCGTGTCGCCCGGGAAGAGGAAGCCGATCAGCAGTCCGGTCTCGGCGAACACGATGAGGCAGACCACGAGCACACCCCAGGGGCCGAACGAGGTCAGGATCGTCTCCGGATCGAGCCAGGGGACGAGGGCGGCGTGATTCAACGGATCTCCAGTCGACGGGGGCCGGTGGCCGGTCGGCGGTCACGCGAGCGCGCTCAGCGTACCGGCCGATCCCGTGCGGAAGGAGGGACTCGAACCCTCACGCCTCTCGGCACAGGAACCTAAATCCTGCGTGTCTGCCATTCCACCACTCCCGCGTGCGGGCTCCAGTGTAGGAGGAGGGCCCCGCGCCTCAGCCGCGGGAGGCCGCCCGGGGGAGGTACCGCGGGATCCAGCGGGCGAGCGCCCCCGCTCCGCCCAGACCGAGCACCCCCATCACGACGGCGGCGAAGGGGAGGGAGATCAGGGCGGTGAGCGCCGACACGACGATCGGGGCGGCGGCGTTGCCCGCGTCGCCGGTGAAGCGGAACGCGCCGAGGAACGGGGCCGGATCGGCGGGGGGCGCGAGATCGGCGCCGATGGTCATCAGGATCCCGGAGCCGATGCCGTTCGCGGCCGCGAGCACGCAGGCCACGGCGACGAACCAGGGCACCGGATCGAGGGCGAGCACCGAGGCGGCGAGGGCGAGGTGGCCGAGCCCGAGGCCGATCATCGAGGGGATCGCGGTGGCGCCCCGGCCGAAGCGGTCCATCAGCTGGCCGCCGGCGTAGAAGAGGGCGAAGTCGAGCGCGCCGGCGATGCCGATGACGATCGCGGTGTCGGTCTCGGCGAGCCCGATGCTCACCGCCCAGAGGGGGAGGATCAGCGTCCGACTCGCCCGCAGCGCCCCGATCACGGCGGCGCCGGTCCCCATCCGAGCGAGGACCCCGCGGTGCTCGCGCAGCGTCCCGAGCAGCGACTGCGGCGATTCCGGGACGGTCGCCGACGCCTCCGCGGCGACCACGTCCTCCGGAGCGGCGCGGTCGGCCGCGGCCTGCGCCCGCCGCAGCACCGTCGCGGGGTCGGGCACGAGCAGCAGGACCACGACCGCCGCCACGCAGCAGACGATGTGCACCCAGAAGACGGACTCGACGGAGCCGGTGAGGTGCACCACCCCGGCCGCCAGGAACGGGCCGATCAGCCAGCCGGCGCGGAACGCCCCGGCGAGGGCGCTGAGCGCGCGGGCGCGGTGCGTGATCGGGACGAACGACGTCATGAACGCGTGGCGCGCCAGCGCGAAGACCGCGGTCGCGAGGCCGATCACGAAGACGCCGATCGTCAGCCCGACCCACGACGTCGAGAGCAGGCACACCACGAGCCCGAGGATCGACGCGGCCGAGGCTCCGAGCATGGCGCCGCGCTCGCCGATCCGGGAGACGATCCAGCCGCTGGGGATGTCGCCCGCCAGCTCGCCGATCATGATCATCCCCGCCACGAGGCCCGCCAGGGCCAGCGTCGCGCCGAGGTCGCCGGCCGCGGCCGGCAGGAGGGGGATGATCGCCCCCTCGCCGATGGAGAAGAGGAGGGTGGGGAGGAAGGTCGACAGCAGCAGCGGCCCGACGGGGAAGGGGCGCGGAGCGGTACTGGTCACCGTCCCCAGGGTACGCCCGGCCCGGAGGGCGGCCCCCGGCCCCCGGTAGTCTGGACGCACCATGCTGGACAACGACTTCACCGAGCAGATCACTGCTCTCCGCTCCACCTTCGCCGACATCCGCGCCGTCATCGACGTGGACGGTCTCCGCTCGAAGATCGCCGAGCTCAGCGAGCAGGCCGGCGCCCCCGACCTGTGGGACGACACGGCCAACGCGCAGAAGGTGACCAGCGCCCTCAGCCACCGCCAGTCCGAGCTCGCGCGGATCACCGCGATCGACCGGCGCCTGGACGACCTCGAGGTGCTCGTCGAGATGGCGAACGAGGCCGAGGACGCCGAGTCCGAGCAGGAGGCGATCGCCGAGCTCTCCTCCCTCCAGAAGGTCATGGGCGAGCTCGAGGTGCAGACCCTGCTCGACGGCGAGTACGACGACCGCCCCGCCGTGGTCACCATCCGCGCGGGAGCGGGCGGCGTCGACGCCTCCGACTTCGCCGAGATGCTCATGCGCATGTACCTCCGCTGGGCCGAGAAGCACAAGTACGCGGCGACCGTCATGGACGCCAGCTACGCGGAGGAGGCGGGCATCAAGTCGGCCACCTTCCAGATCGACGCCCCCTACGCCTTCGGCACGCTCTCGGTCGAGGCCGGCACCCACCGCCTCGTGCGGATGAGCCCCTTCGGCGCCGCGGGCAAGCGCCAGACCTCCTTCGCCGCGGTCGAGGTCATCCCGCTGATGGAGGAGGCCGGGGCGATCGAGATCCCGGACAACGACATCCGCGTGGACGTCTTCCGCTCCTCCGGCCCCGGCGGCCAGTCGGTGAACACCACCGACTCCGCGGTGCGCCTCACCCACCTGCCCACCGGCACCGTCGTGTCGATGCAGAACGAGAAGAGCCAGATCCAGAACCGCGCCGCGGCGATGCGCGTGCTCCAGTCGCGGCTCCTGCTGCTGCAGAAGGAGCAGGAGGCGGCCACCAAGAAGGAGCTCGCCGGCACCATCACCGCGAGCTGGGGCGACCAGATGCGCAGCTACGTCCTCGCTCCGTACCAGATGGTGAAGGACCTGCGCACCGACCACGAGGTCGGCAACCCCTCGCACGTGTTCGACGGCGACCTGGACGGCTTCATCGCCGCCGGGATCCGCTGGCGGAAGTCCTCCTAGCGCGGCGCGGGCGCGTCCCCACCGACGCGCCGCGCGCCCCCTCGGCGGACTCTTCGGGATCGTCGCTTACCCTCGTACCGACATGATTCGCTTCGACAACGTCTCCAAGCAGTATCGGGGCGGCACGAGACCCGCCCTCAACGCCATCGATCTCGAGATCCTCCGGGGCGAGTTCGTCTTCCTCGTCGGCGCCTCCGGCTCCGGCAAGTCGAGCTGCCTCCGCCTGATCCTCAAGGAGGAGCGCCCCTCCTCCGGGTCGATCCACGTGCTCGGGCAGAACCTCGGCAAGATCTCGAGCCGCAAGGTCCCGTACTTCCGCCGCAACATGGGCGTCGTGTTCCAGGACTTCCGGCTGCTGCCGAACAAGTCGGTCTTCGACAACGTCGCGTTCAGCCTCCAGGTGATCGGCAAGTCGAAGGGCTACATCCAGGAGGCCGTCCCGGACACGCTCAAGATGGTGGGCCTCGCGGGCAAGGCGTCGCGCCTGCCCCACGAGCTCTCCGGCGGCGAGCAGCAGCGCGTCGCGATCGCCCGCGCCGTCGTCAACAAGCCGGCCGTCCTGCTGGCCGACGAGCCCACGGGCAACCTCGACCCGACCACGAGCGCCGGCATCATGGCGCTGCTCGAGCGGATCAACGCGGGCGGCACGACCGTGATCATGGCGACCCACGAGGCCGGCATCGTCGACCAGATGAAGCGCCGCGTCATCGAGCTCTCGGCCGGCAGCATCGTCCGCGACGAGAGCCAGGGCGGCTACGGCCAGACCGAGAGCATCACCGTCGTCCACGACGGCGTCGTGGTCGTGGCGGCCGACGACCACGCGGTCGCCGAGCAGCCCGCGCCCCCGGCGATCATCGACAGCGAGCTCGCGCCCGCCGAGGTCCCCGAGATCGACCTGCGCCAGGAGGCCCCGGCCCCGCCGCCCGAGCCGGCCCGCCTCTCGCAGACCGCCGCCCAGCCCCGCGTCCCCGAGGGCCGCCGCTCCGCCGCCGTCGAGCCGGAGCGCGAGCCGGAGCCGGCCGCCGAGCCCGCCGCCGCCCCGCGCGTCGTCGAGCTGCAGAGCCAGACCGGTCCGATCTTCCTCCCCGCCGACACCGGCGCCCTGCCCGAGGAGTCGCTCGCCGCGCGCCTCGGCCTCCGCGCCCACGCGGGCGAGGGCGACGAGACCGGCGACGACCAGCAGAACGTAGGACCCGTCAAGTGAGATTCGCACTGATCTGGTCGGAGGTCGCCAGCGGCCTCCGGCGCAACGTCTCCATGGTCGTCTCGGTGATCCTGGTGACCTTCATCTCCCTCACCTTCGTCGGCACGGCGATCCTGCTCCAGATGCAGATCGGCCAGATGAAGAACTTCTGGTACGACAAGGCGCAGGTCGCGGTGTACATGTGCACCGCCACCTCCGGCGGCTCGAACTGCAGCGGCTCCGACGCCACCGCCGAGCAGATCGACGCGGTGCAGGGCCAGCTCGAGGGCGCCACGCTCGCGCCGTACATCGACCGCTCCTACTTCGAGGACCACGACCAGGCCTACGCGAACTTCCAGGAGCAGTTCGCGGGCAACCCGGTCGCCGAGTACGTCACTCCCGACCTGCTCAACCAGACCTTCTGGATCAATCTGAAGGACCCGACCCAGTCGGACGTCATCGTGGAGAGCCTGTCGAGCGTCTCGGGAGTCGAGAGCGTCACCGACCAGCGGCAGTACCTCGACCAGATCTTCTCGATCCTCAACGCGGCGAGCTACACAGCGATCGGCATCGCCGTCCTGATGCTCGTCGCGGCCGTGCTGCTCATCGCCACCACGATCCGCCTCTCGGCGTTCTCGCGGAGACGGGAGCTGGGCATCATGCGGCTCGTGGGGGCCTCGAACAGGTTCATCCAGACCCCGTTCATCCTCGAGGGGGTCTTCGCCGCGCTGGTCGGCTCGATCCTCGCGGGAGTCGCGGTGGTCGCCATCGTGCAGGTCTTCGTGCAGGGGTTCCTGGCGTACCGGATCCCGCTGACCTCCTTCGTGGGACTCGACGACGCTCTGATCGTCGTGCCGATCCTGATCGTGGTCGGCATCGTCCTGGCCGCCGTCTCGGCGAACGTCGCGATCGCGCGGTACCTGCGGGTCTGATCCCGGACCGGACGTATACTGGTGGGCTGTCCCGTTCGGGGCGGCCCACCGGTGCATCGCCCCGACGATGCCCGCCCCCTTCATCCGCTCGCGACCCGAGGAGCAGCCGTGCCCAGAGAACAGGGACAGAAGGTCGTCGCGACCAACCGCAAGGCGCGCCACGACTACCTCATCGAGGACACCTACGAGGCGGGCCTCGTGCTCACCGGCACCGAGGTGAAGTCCCTCCGGGCCGGCCGAGCCTCGCTGGTCGACGGCTACGCGTTCGTCGACGGGGGAGAGGCGTGGCTCGACGCCGTCCACATCAACGAGTGGGCCCAGGGCACCTGGACGAACCACCCGCCGCGCCGCAAGCGCAAGCTGCTGCTGCACAAGGCGCAGATCCTCAAGATCCACAACAAGGTGAAGGAGGGCGGGTACACGCTGATCCCGCTCTCGCTGTACTTCAGCGACGGCAAGGCCAAGGTCGAGCTTGCCGTGGCCAAGGGCAAGAAGGACTACGACAAGCGCCAGGTCCTCCGAGAGCGCCAGGACCGCCGCGAGGCGGACCGTGCGATGTCGACCCGCCGCCGCCTCGGCGAGTAGGCCCCGGCGGGCACTGTCCGACGGGTGCCGCGCAAGCCTCTTCTTCGCGCCCCGTGGTTTGGGAGACTGGGGCGCGTGACCTCCCCCGAGAACAGCGCCCCCGCCGCCCTGAGCGCCGCCGACGAGAAGACGCGGTGGCGCGCCTTCGCGGTGAGCGTCGGAGTCGCGGCCATCACGATCCTCGACCTCTCGAAGGTCAACGTCGGCCTGCCGTCGATCGAGCGCTCGCTCGGAGCGGACGCGAGCCAGCTGCAGCTGATCGTCGCGGGCTACGCGCTCGCCTTCGGACTGGCGCTCGTGCCGGCCGGTCGGCTGGGCGACATCCGCTCGCGCCGCCTGCTGTTCCTCATCGGGCTGACCGCGTTCACGGTGACGAGCCTGCTCTGCGCGCTCGCGCCGTCGATCGAGCTGCTCGTCGTCGCGCGCTTCCTGCAGGGCGTCGCCGCGGGCATCCAGATGCCCCAGGTCCTCGGGCTGGTGCAGCAGATGTTCACCGGCGCCGAGCGGGCCCGGGCCTTCGGGGTCTTCGGCGCGACCATCGGCCTGTCGACCGCCTTCGGCCCGACCCTCGGCGGCCTCCTGATCGCGATCGGCGGCGAGCAGGACGGCTGGCGCCTGCTGTTCTGGATGAACATCCCGCTGGGCGTCGCCGCGCTGGTCTTCGCCTGGAAGCTCATCCCGAAGAAGCGCTCGCGGCCCGAGGGAGACCGGTCCCTCGACCCGGTCGGCCTGCTCCTGCTGGCGGTCGCGATCTTCGCGTTCATGCTGCCGTTCCTGCTGACCACGGGCTCCTCCTCGGACTCGCCCTACCGCTGGTTCTGGCTGGTGCTCGCCGCGGCCGCCGCCGCCGTCTTCGTGCGCTGGGAGGCGCACTACGCCGCGTCGGGGCGGACGCCCGTCATCGACTTCCGCATCTTCCGGACCAGCTCCTATCGCAACGGCATCCTGGTCGCGACCTCCTACTTCGCCGCGATCCCGGCGACCTTCCTCCTCACCACGCTCTTCCTCCAGCAGGGGCTCGGCCTCGAGCCGGTGTTCGCCGGCATGGTGAGCATCCCGTTCGCGCTGACCTCGGCGGTGACCGCCTGGTACGGCGGCAAGCTCGTGCAGCGCTACGGCCGCGCACTGGTGGTGCTCGGCATCGTGCTCGTGGTCATCGGCTTCACGCTCGTGCTGCTCGCCGCCGAGCTCCTCCCGGCCGAGACCGCCGCCTACGGCATGGGTGCCGCGATGCTCGTCGCCGGGGCCGGAGGCGGCTTCGTCGTGTCGCCGAACCAGACGCTCACCCTCGCCGAGATCCCGCCGGCGCAGGGCGGCGTGGCGGGCTCCGTGGGCCAGCTCGGCCAGCGCGTGGGCACCGCGGTCGGCACCGCCTGCGCCTCCGCCGTCTTCTTCGCGACCCTGGCGAGCGAGCAGGGGATGGCGGAGGGGCTGGACCGGTACCACGACGCCTTCCGCAACGGCTACTTCGTCACCCTCGGGCTGATCGCGCTCGCGCTCGTGCTGGGTCTGCTCGATCTGCGCCGCCGCCGGGTGACCGCCCGCGGAGCTGAGGTAGACTAGGACCCGTAACTCCACAGTGTGCGACGAACGACCCACTCCAGCGGCCTCCGGGCCGTCGAGTGCTCGCGGGGATGATCGGTTTCGACATTGCCTGCGAAACTGCGAGAAGCGGGTCGAGGATCCAGGGTCATCTCGTCAACGATCCCTGGAAAACACAGGTGCCGAACAGAAGCGCACCGACTTCGCTCTCGCTGCCTAAGCCAGAGTAGATAGTCCGTCAGCCCGTGGGTGCGTCCTCGCCCCGGATCCTGGCGTCATCTAGAGGACTTGCTGCGTCGTTACGCCTGAGGGCGACGCGGGACTTGCACTCGGGCTGGGCCCGTCGACCGATGCGCCGATGGTAACGGTCGGGGCCGAGCAGAACGCTCTCATCGGCTACACCCGTAGAAGGCGCAGAATCACAGCGATGGACGGGGGTTCGATTCCCCCCATCTCCACCACCGGTCGTCGTCGCACACTGGGAGCTCCGCTCCGCCGCCCTCACGACGGTCGCACGTCGAGCTGTCTGATCCGCCCGTAGAGGGTGAGCATCGCCAGCCGGTCGTCGTCGTTGTGCGCCGGGCCGGCGAGAGCCTGCGGCGGGGCCCAGTCCCGGTAGAGCACGCCCGGCGCCAGCACGGCGACGGCGGTGCCGGCCGGGTAGTGGGCGCTGCGGTCCACCGGCAGCTCGGCGAACGCGTCGGGCAGGAGCCGGTGCAGCACGTCCAGCAGAGGACGGAGCCGTGCTGCTCGCGCCTCGTGCACGGAGAGGGTCACGGCGTTCATCGCGGCGAGCGCGGCCACCAGGTGCTCGGCGGCGTCGTCGTCGTCGCACCGCTCGGTGACCAGCAGCGAGACCACACCGCGCGGCTTCAGCCAGCCGAGCGTGGCGGCCTCGTCGTCGCCGTCCACCGAGACGACGCGGTCGGAGGCGTGGGCGTAGTCGTGCAGGAGCCGCGACCAGACGTCGCCCGGGCCGGGCCCGTCGATCTGCGCGACCGCCTCCGCCGCGGCGAGCAGGGAGCTCTGCCGGTGGAGCCTCGGGAACAGGCTGTCCGCCGGTCCCCAGTGCTGCTCGGCCGTGCGCGAGCGCTCGGGGGGTTCCTGGTCGTGCCGGTCCTGCATGTCGACTCCTGAGCCGCCGGTCTCCGCGCCCCCTCGCGCCTGCCGTTCGTCCCTTCACCCTGCGCTCCGACGGAGCGCGTGTCAATGAGCCGAACGGGGGTCGATCGGAGCCGTGGTCAGCGAGCGGAGCCGAAGAGGCTGCCGGTGGTGGAGTCGTCGGCCGGATCGAGGACCGCGCAGACGATCGTGCGGTCTCCATGGCGCCAGCCGACCTCGGAGGGGACGAGCGAGCGGTACTCGAGGGCGGAGTCGCCGTAGGCGATCCCCATCACGGCGCCGAACTCCGGCTCGCAGCCCGCCTCGGCCTGGGCGAGCAGCGTGTTGCGGCTGGAGTAGCGGTCTCCGGGCTGCGCGAACGTGTGGAAGACCTCCAGTGCGTGCTCCTCGGCGCACGGGACGACGTCCACGTCGGCGATGCGGTCGTCGCCCGGGTCGGCCAGGCAGTCGCCGCGCCGCAGCGAGAACACGTCGGTGACGCCGGCGGTCGCCACCGTGCCGCCCTCGTCACGCACGGCCTCCGGGCCGTCCGGCCCGACGACGGAGGAGCAGCCCGAGAGGAGCAGGAGGAGCGCCGCCGAGGCGAGCGCGGCCGTCCGGCTCCTCATCGCGGCGCCACGATCGCGAGCACCTCGTCGTGCAGCAGGCCGTTGGTGGCGACGGCGCTGCCGTGCCACGGCCCGTCCTCCCCGTCGGCGGAGGTGAAGCGGCCGCCCGCCTCCTGCACGATCGGCACCAGGGCCGCCAGGTCGTAGGGCTTCACGTCGAACTCGCCCGCACCGTCGAGGAGACCCTCGGCGACGAGCATGTAGGGCCACGCGTCCCCGTACGCCCGGTCGCGCCAGACGGCGCCGGCGAGCTCGAGCAGCTGCGGGAGACGGCCCGCGCCCTCCCACTGCTGAATGCTGTTGTAGCTGAAGGTCGCCGAGGCGAGCGTGTCGATCCCCGAGACGCGCAGCGGTCGCGGCTCGGCCCCGGCCTCCAGCTCGACGGCCCAGGCGCCGGAGCCCTCGGCCGCCCACCAGCGCGTGCCGAGAGCGGGAGCGGAGACGACTCCGACGACGGGGACGCCGTCGACCGCGAGCGCGATCAGGGTCGCCCAGATCGGGACGCCGCGGAGGAAGTGGGCGGTGCCGTCGATCGGGTCGAGGATCCACTGCCGCGAGGCCTCGCCCGAGGTGCCGAACTCCTCACCGAGGATCGCGTCGTCCGGACGCTCGGCGGCGAGCAGCGCGCGGATCGCCTCCTCGACGGCGCGGTCGGCGTCGGTGACCGGGGTGCGGTCGAGCTTCGTGTCCACGACGAGGTCGAGCGCGCCGAACCGCTCCCGCGAGATCGCATCGGCCGCGTCCGCCAGGCGGAGGGCGAGTCGGAGGTCGTCGTCGAAGCTCTGGTCACTGCTCTGCGGGGTCACGCGACCACGATACCGGTGGGTCCCGCGGAGCCTCCGATCGCTGCCGCGGGCGTTCCGTCGCGCTCGATTTGACGAGACGGGGGGAGACGCTGGTAATGTGATCCCTCGGTTCGGCACGCACGATCAGCCGGCCGGAACGCACCTCTAGCTCAATCGGCAGAGCAACTGACTCTTAATCAGTGGGTTCTCGGTTCAAGTCCGAGGGGGTGCACCACCAGCCCCGCACCTCCTCGTGAGGTGCGGGGCTTCGTCGTTCCCGGTCCGAGTCCGTTCCCGACCTCCTCGGAGCGCCCGCGGGGGGAGCGCCGGCCCGTGCTCACTCGCTGGAGGGTGCGGCGGTCGACGGGTCGAGCAGCGGCAGGACTCCGCGGAAGCCGGCGCTCGTGGAGCCGATCCCGACGTCGAGCGCGTCTAAGGCCCGGGCCTGGTCGTCTGCGGCGGCGGTCAGGCTCAGGGTGATGCCCGTCCGCGTGAAGGTCCGGGCGACGGTGCTCCAGGCGAGGTCGACGTCTCCGTCCGCCGACGCCAACAGGCGCCTGAGCATCCGCACGGTGTCCGGCGCAGAATGCGGACCGACCCCCGTTCGCGTGGCAGGATCTCCGTTCGCTTCCGTTTCCCCTCCAGAAAGGACCGATGTGCCCGAAGACGTCCTCCCCGTGATCGGCTCGATCGCGCTCGCCGTGGTGATCGCGGTCGTGATCGCCGTGGTCGCGACCGCCGTCGTCGCCCTCGTGCTGCGCTCGGTCGGCAAGCGCAAGACCTGGGCGCGCCTGCTGATCCGGCGTCTGCGCATCCCGTTCCGCGTGCTGCTGATGACCATCGCGGTCTGGGCCGCGCTCGCCGCCACCGTGTCGGGCGACCCCTGGCCGGGTCTCGTGCAGCGGGTGTTCCAGATCGCCACGATCGGCGCGGCGGCGTGGGTGATCGGATCCCTGTTCGTGTTCCTCGAGGACCTGGGCGCCGAGCGCTACCGGACCGACACGGCCGACAACCGCCGGGCACGCCGCCTCCGCACGCAGATGACGATCATCCGGAGGGTCGCCGTGGCGGCCGTCGTGGTCATCGCGATTGGCGCCTCGCTGCTGACCTTCCCCGAGGCCCGTACGGCCGGTGCGAGCCTCCTGGCCTCGGCCGGCGTGCTCTCGATCGTGGCGGGCCTGGCCGCGCAGTCGAGCCTCACGAACATCTTCGCCGGGATGCAGCTCGCCTTCAGTGACGCCATCCGCCTGGACGACGTGGTGATCGTCGAGACCGAGTGGGGGCGGATCGAGGAGATCACGCTGACCTATGTCGTCGTCCACCTCTGGGACGACCGCCGCCTGGTGCTGCCCACGAACTACTTCACGACCCAGCCGTTCCAGAACTGGACCCGCACCGGGTCCGAGCTGCTCGGCGCCGTCGAGCTCGACCTGGACTGGCGGGTGAGCCCCGAGCAGATGCGCGACGAGCTGCACCGCATGCTCGAGGAGACGGACCTCTGGGACCGGCGCACCAGCGTGCTGCAGGTGACCGACGCGACGGGCGGCTTCGTCCGGATCCGGGTGCTCGTCACCGCGAAGGACGCGCCGACGCTCTTCGACCTGCGCTGCTACGTGCGCGAGCGGCTCGTCTCGTGGCTGCACGAGAACGACCCCGTCGCCCTGCCGCGTCAGCGCGTCGAGATGGAGCGGGAGCCCGCTCGCGCCGCGACCCCGCGCCGGCACGGGTCCTCCGCCCCGGACAACCTGTTCTCGGGCGACGAGCGCTCGAACGAGCGGGGGGCGATGTTCACAGGTCTCATCGACCTGCGGGACACCCCGAAGCGGGAGCTGCCGCCGCGGGACTGACTCCTGCGAGGACGCCGCTCGCACGGCCGCACCCGGGGTGCGCGCGGCGAGCGGCGTCCCGCAGGGCGGTCAGCGGTTCACGGAGCTCATGTCGGCGTAGCGGTCGCCGACGGGGGCCTCGAGCGAGCCGAGGACGTCGAGCTGCTCCGCGGTCAGCACGAGGGCGTCCGCGGCCGCGTTCTCCTCGATGCGCGAGACGCGCTTGGTGCCCGGGATCGGAGCGATGTCCTCGCCCTGGGCGAGCAGCCAGGCGAGCGCCACCTGCGCGGCGGTCGCGTCCGCCTCTGCCGCCACACGGTCGACGGCCTCCACGATGCGGAGGTTCGCCTCCAGCGCTCCGTCGGCGAAGCGGGGGTTGTCGCGGCGGAAGTCGTCGCTGCCCAGCTCGGCGACCGAGCGGATGCTGCCCGTGAGGAAGCCGCGGCCCAGCGGCGAGTACGGGACGAAGCCGATGCCGAGCTCGCGGAGGACCGGCAGCACCTCCGCCTCGGGGTCGCGGGTCCACAGCGAGTACTCGGACTGCACAGCGGTGACCGGGTGCACGGCGTGAGCGCGCCGGATCGTCGCGGGCGCCGCCTCCGAGAGGCCGTAGCCGCGGAGCTTGCCCTCCTGGATCAGCTCCGCGAAGGCCCCGGCGGTCTCCTCGACCGGGACGCCCGGGTCCATGCGGTGCTGGTAGTAGAGGTCGATGCGGTCGGTGCCGAGGCGCGCGAGCGAGCCCCCGACGGCGAGCCGCAGGTTCTCCGGGGAGCCGTCGAGTCCGCGGCCCCCGTCGCCGCGGTGGCGGATCATGCCGAACTTGCTCGCCAGCACCACCTCGTCGCGGCGGCCTGCCAGCGCGCGGCCGAGCAGCTCCTCGTTGGTGTACGGGCCGTAGATCTCGGCGGTGTCGAGGAACGTGACGCCGAGCTCGAGGGCGCGGTGCACGGTGCGGATCGACTCCGCGTCGTCGGTGCCGGCGCCGGTGTAGAACGCCGACATGCCCATCGCGCCGAGCCCGAGGCGCGAGACCTCGAGGGCGGCGACGTCGGATCCGAGGGTGATCGTCTTCATCAGTGGGTGGTCCTCTCCTGGTACGCCGCGATCTTGATGTCGATCGCGGCGAGGCTGGCGTGTGTCCGGGCGAGCTGTGCCTCGACCTCATCGCGGTGCGTCCGGAGCAGCGCGAGGCGCTCCGGCTCCGTGGCGGGCCCGATCCGGAGGAGCCGGGCGTACTCGCGGATCCGCGCGATCGGCATCCCGGTCGCGCGGAGCTTGGTGAGGAAGTCGACCCAGCCGACGTCGGCCGGCCGGTAGCGGCGGTGCTGCGACGAGGCGCGCTCGACCGGGTCGAGCATGAGCCCGGCGCGCTCGTAGTAGCGCAGGGTGTGCACGGTGAGACCGGTGACGGCGGCGACCTGCGAGATCGACAGCGCCTCCGGCTCGGCCGGGGCGGCGGTGGCGGTGGACATGGCGTCAACCTACGACTTCGAGTGCGCTCGAGGTCAAGCGGGAGCGGGCGACTCAACCGACCTCGCGGCTGAAGCCCAGGAGGGCCTCGGCGATGCGGGCGTCCGCCTCCTCGTGGCTGATGGTCGCCTCGCCGTCGCCCGCCTGCGGCCCGTACCAGCCGAAGTCGGCGTGGTTGGCGCCGTCGATCTCGACGAGGTCGGCGGAGGAGGGCAGCCGGACGCTCGCGTCGGCGACCTTCTCCGGCGTGCTGAGCCCGTCCTCCGATCCGCTGACACTGAGGACGGGGAGCCCGGAGCCCGAGAGGTCGTTCGCGCAGTAGCTGCCGAGCAGCACCAGGCCCGCCACCGCCGGGTCCTCGGCCCACTGGCACGCCTTCACGCCGCCGAGGGAGTGGCCGCCGACAAGCCACCGGTCGACGCCCTCGGCCTGGCTGGTGAAGGTCTCGAGCGAGCGGAGGTCGAAGAAGGCCAGGTGCAGGATCGGCCGCGTGATCACGACGGTCGCCCCGGCGTCGACCAGCGGAGCCAGGGTCGCCTCGTAGGAGGAGGCGTCGACCTTCGCTCCGGGGATGAAGACCAGGCCCGTGCCGGCCAGCTCGCCGGTCGAGGTCGGCGTCATCACGAGCGCGTCGTCCGTGCGCTCGACCGCGATCGCCGGATCGGCGCGCACGCGGGCGAGGGCGTCCTCGTCGGGGCCGCTGACGATCGAGCTCCAGGTGAGGAAGCCGAGGACCGCGACTCCGAGGACTCCGCCGATGCTCGCGAGCACGATGCGGCGGCGCCTCATCGGGCTGCCGCGATCGCGTCGGCCGCCTGCACCAGGGCGAGGTGGGAGAGGGCCTGGGGAGTGTTCCCCGCGTGCCGGCGGCCCTCGACGTCGTACTCCTCCGAGAGGAGGCCCACGTCGTTGCAGAGCCCGACGAGCCGGTCCATCAGGGTCCGCGCGTCGTCGATCCGGCCGGAGTCGGCGTACTGCCGGACGAGCCAGAAGGAGCAGGCGAGGAACGGGTGCTCGCCGCCCGCGAGGCCGTCGACCGAGGACTCGGTCCGGTAGCGGTGCAGCAGGCCGTCCTGCAGGAGCACGCGCTCCAGCTCGGCGACGGTGCCCAGCATCCGCGGGTCGTCGGCGGGGACGAACCCGACCATCGGCAGCACGAGGAGCGACGCGTCGACCTCGGGCGAGCCGTAGGACTGCACGAAGTGGCCGCGCTCGGCGTCGAAGCCCTGGGCCTCGATCTCGGCGCGCACCTCGTCGCGGAGGCGCTCCCAGGTCTCGACCGGACCGGGCAGGCCGTTCTCGCGCACGGCGCGGACGCCCCGATCGAGCGCGGCCCAGATCATGACCCGCGAGTGCGTGAAGTGCCGCGGCTCGCCCCGGATCTCCCAGATGCCGTTGTCCGGCCGCTGCCAGTTGGTCTCGACGAAGCCCAGGAGCGCGCGCTGGAGCGGCCAGGAGAACTCCGTCTCGTCCACTCCGGCCACGCGGGCCTCGTGCAGAGCGACCATCACCTCGCCGATCACGTCCGCCTGGTACTGGTCGACGGCGGCGTTCCCGATCCGCACGGGGGAGGCGCCGTCGTAGCCGGGCAGGCTCGGCATCTCCCGCTCGGGCAGGTCGCGCTCGCCGGCGAGGCCGTACATGATCTGCACGTCCTCCGGCGCGCCCGCGACCGCGCGGAGCAGCCAGGCCCGCCACTTCTGCGCCTCCTGCTCGAACCCGTGCGCGAGCAGGGCCTGCAGGGTGAGCGAGGCGTCGCGGAGCCAGACGTAGCGGTAGTCCCAGTTGCGGGCGCCGCCGAACTGCTCCGGGAGCGAGGTGGTCGCCGCCGCGACGATGCCGCCGGTCTCGTCGTCGGTCAGGGCGCGGAGGGTCAGCAGCGAGCGGACGACGGCGTCGCGGTGCGGCCCGTCGTAGTCGATCGCCGACGCCCACTCGGACCACCAGGAGAGCGTGCGCTCCAGCGCGCGGTCGACGTCGAGGCGCTTCGGCGCCCGCTGGTGCGAGGGGAACCACGCCATCGAGAGGTCGACGACCGCGTCCGCGTCGACGTCGAACTCCGCCGCGTGGGCGTGGTCGACGGCCTTCAACCGCACTCCGCGCACCACGACCGCGTCGGGCCCGGCGACGGCGACGAGCAGCGGATCCTCGTCCGTCCCCTCCTGCCGCACCCACGGCATGGTGCGGGCGTAGTCGAAGCGGATGCGCAGCTCCTGCCGCATCCGGACGGTCCCCGACACTCCGCGCACCCGGCGCACCAGCTCGGCGCGCTCGTCGCGCAGCGGCATCACGTCGACCACCTCGACGACGCCGGTGGGCGTCGTCCACCGGGTGACCAGCGCGAGCGTGTCGCCGAGGTAGTGGCGCTCGCTCGTCGCCTCCCCGTCCACCGGCCGGAGCGACCAGCGCCCCTGGTCGTCGCCGCCGAGGAGGGCGCCGAAGACGGAGGCGGAGTCGAAGCGCGGCAGGCACAGCCAGTCGATCCCCCCGTCGCGGGAGACGAGAGCGGCCGTGCGGCAGTCGGAGAGGACGGCGTAGTCCTCGATCGGGGAGACCATGCGGCGATCCTCTCAGGTGCGGCTGTGGCCTCCCAGTCAAGGCGGAGCGGGGCTCTTCAGCGCCGCCGTAGGGTGAGCCGCATGGCACAGACCGTCTCGACCCTGCTCATCCTCGGAGCGACGGGGGACCTGTCCTCGCGGCTCCTCCTCCCCGCCGTCGGCCAGCTGCTGACCCGCGAGACCGACCGGCGGGTCCACCTCGTCGGCGCGGGACGCGAGGACTGGACCCAGGAGCACTGGCACGAGGTGCTGACCGCCTCCTTCGCCACCGTCGAGGCGCAGGGCGAGGGCGTGGACGCGCTCACCTCCGGCACGCGCTACCAGCAGGTCGACGTCACCGATCCGGAGGCGCTCGCCGCACTGCTCGCGAGCTGCGCCGGTCCGGTGGCGGTCTACTTCGCCCTCCCGCCGGCGATCGCGGCGAAGGCCTGCGAGGCGCTCGCCGCCCACGACCTGCCGGAGGGCACCGTGCTGGCGCTGGAGAAGCCGTTCGGGACCGACGAGGCGAGCGCGCACGCCCTCAACCAGCGCCTCGCCGCGCTGGTCCCCGAGGACCGCATCCACCGCGTCGACCACTTCCTCGGCCGCGCGACCGTGATGAACGTGCTCGGCCTGCGCTTCGCCAACCGGATCCTCGAGCCGCTGTGGTCGGCCGAGCACATCGAGAGCGTCGAGATCGTCTACGACGAGCAGCTGGCCCTCGAGGGGCGGGCGAGCTACTACGACGGCGCGGGCGCGCTGACCGACATGATCCAGAGCCACCTGCTGCAGGTCCTCGCGGTGATCGCGATGGAGCCGCCGTCCTCGCTCGACGCGGCCGACCTCCGGGACGCGAAGTCGATCGTCCTGCGCGCCACCCGCCTGCACGGCGACGACCCCGCCGCGAGCTCGCGCCGCGCCCGCTACACAGCGGGGACGATCGACGGACGCGAGCTGCCCGCCTACGCGGACGAGAAGGGGGTGGACCCCGCTCGCCGGACCGAGACGCTGGCCGAGCTGGTCGTCGAGATCGACACCTGGCGCTGGGCCGGCGTGCCGTTCACCCTCCGCTCCGGCAAGGCGCTCGGGGAGCGGCGACGCGAAGTGGTCATCCGCTTCAAGCCGGTGCCGCACCTGCCCCGCGGCTTCGTGGGCACCGAGGCGCCGTCCGTGCTGCGGCTGTTCCTCGCGCCCGACCAGATGTCGCTCGAGCTGAACATCAACGGCCCCGGCGACCCGTACACGCTCGAGCGCGCCTCGCTGGAGGCGACCTTCGGCGCGGGCGAGCTGCTGGCGTACGGCGAGGTCATCTCGGGGATCCTCGACGACGACCCGTCGCTCTCGGTCCGCGGGGACGCCGCCGAGGAGTGCTGGCGCATCGTGCAGCCCGCGATCGACGCGTGGCACGCGGACCGGGTGCCGCTCGACGAGTACCCGGCGGGCAGCGAGGGACCCGGGAGCTGGCCGACGCTCTGACGGGCGGCCGGGGGAGGGGCGGCCGCGGGGGATCTCGAGACGGCGGCCGCGCCGCCTCCTCGATCAGCGGGAAGGGCGACGTCGCTCGTCGGGTCGGCCGGAGGGCGAGCCCGCCGGCCGACCGCTCGGGTCAGGAGCGGGTCGCGACGGGGGTGTCGACGGCGACGTCGGCGGGGGCCGGCTCCGCCCAGACGGCGATCGGCTTCGGCTCCCAGGTGAGGGCGGCCGGCTCCACCGGGGGAGTGGAGGCGCGCATCACGGGGATCGCCTCGGTGACCGGGGACGACGTCCGCTCGGCGCCGGCGCGGAGCTGCTCCTCCTGGATGGCGGCGGAGAGCTCGTGGGCGAGGGAGCGCGCGAGCATCCCGTGGAAGATCGGGTCGCGGTCGTCGTGGCTGCGGCGCGTGACGACCCAGGCGCCCTCGGATCCGACGAAGGCCGCGAGCCGCTCGTGGACGACGGCGAAGAGCTCGTCCTGCGTGAGGACGGGGGCCGCCTCGACGACCTCGGGGGCCGCCTTGCGACGCCTCAGACGAAACCTCATGACGAACCCCGTTTCCCGTGCCGACAGCGACTGGGAACAGTGTCGCCGCCACCGGGTCGGGAGACCGGCTGACACGCCGCCCCGCGGGGAGGCGGCGCGTCAGGAGGGCCTAGCGGTCGCGCTTCTTGCCGCGCTCCTCCTTGACGATCTCCTTCGAGTCGTAGGACACGGAGCCCAGGGCGACGGTGACCGAGATGGCCCAGCTGACCCACTGGAGGGCCAGGCGCCAGTCGCGCGGGCCCTTGCGCGTGGTCTGCAGGATCGACCAGCCGCCGACGATCGCGCTGATGACGCTGGAGTTGAGGATGAACTTGCGCATGCGTGTGCCTCCCGTGTTCACCCCGACGCTAGCGGGTGCGAAAGCTCTCAGAGGAACGCTTGACAGCACCGAGGGGTTGTCCCGCTACGGTGGACCGCCGCCGGGACCCGAATCCTCGAGCCGGGGCACGCCGAGGAGAACGGGAACGACATGCGCACGGCTGTGATCGGGGCGGTGCTGCTCGTCGTCGGGGCGGTGGCCGTCGTCACGGGGGTCCTCCCGATGGACGCGCTGGGCGAGCTGGTCGAGCGGACGGCGCCGATCCTCGGCTTCGTGGTCGCGGTGACCGTGGTCGCCGAGCTGGCCTCCGAGGCCGGCGTCTTCACCGTGGTCGCCGAGCGCTCCGCCGAGTGGGGCCGCGGGCGGACCGCGGTGCTCTGGCTGCTGGTGGTGGCGATGGCCGTCGTCAGCACGGTGTTCCTCTCGCTCGACACGACCGCCGTGCTCCTGACCCCGGTCGTGGTCCTGCTCGCGGCGCACGTGCGCGTCCCGCCCCTGCCGTTCGCGATGGCCACGGTCTGGCTGGCGAACTGCGCCTCCCTCCTCCTCCCCGTCTCGAACCTCACCAACCTGCTCGCGCAGCGGCGCCTGGGGGTCGAGGGCCCCTTCGCCTTCGCCGCGCTGACCGCGGTGCCCGCGCTCGTCGCGGCCGTCGTGCCCGTGCTGATCCTCGCGATCCGCTACCGGCGCGAGCTGGCCGGGCGCTACACCCCGGGGGAGCGGACGCCGGTGGAGGACCGGGTGCTGCTCATCGGCGCGGGGACCGTCGTGGCGCTGCTCCTGCCGGCGCTCGTCTCGGGCCTCGAGGTGTGGATCCCGGCGACGGTCGCCGCGGTCGCGCTGATCGTCCTCTTCGCGGTGCGCCGTCCCGCGGCGCTCACGCCCGCCCTCCTGCCGTGGCAGCTCGTCGTCTTCGCGGCGGGCCTCTTCGTGGCGATGGAGGCGGCGCACCAGCTCGGGCTGGGCGCGGCGCTCGCCGTGGTCGCGGGGGAGGGGAGCGGGACGCTCGACCTGCTGCGCCTCGCCGGCTCCGGCGCGGTCGCCTCCAACCTGGTCGACAACCTGCCCGCCTACCTCGCCCTCGAGCCCGTCGCGGCGGATCCGCTCCGCCTGGTCGCCCTGCTGATCGGCGTGAACGCCGGACCGCTGATCACCCCGTGGGCCTCGCTCGCCACCCTGCTCTGGCACCAGAGGCTGACCGCGCTGGGCGTGCACGTCTCGTGGCGCCAGTACGCGCTCCTCGGACTCGTCGCGGTCGTCCCGACGGTGGGCGGAGCGACGCTCGCCCTCGCCCTCGTGCAGGGCTGATCCCCCGTCCCCCGAGCGGGGCCGGCTGATAGCCTCGACGGGCACGACGACGGCTCGACCGACGAAAAGGGACCACCATTCCTCCGCACTCCGCCTCCGCCTCCTCCGCCGCTGACAGGACCGACGCCGGGACCTCGGGAGGGACCGAGCGCAACGCGTTCGTGGTCGTCTCGAACCGCCTCCCGGTGGACCGCGTCGTGGCCGAGGACGGCACCGCCTCCTGGAAGACCTCGCCCGGCGGGCTGGTCACCGCACTCGAGCCCGTGATGCGCGCGAACGAGGGCGCCTGGGTCGGCTGGCCCGGCGTGGCCGACGAGGAGGTCGCCCCGTTCGTCGACAACGGCGTGCAGATCGTCCCGGTCGCCCTCAGTGCGCAGGAGCTCGAGGACTACTACGAGGGCTTCTCGAACGACACGCTCTGGCCCCTGTACCACGACGTGATCGCGCCCCCGACCTACCACCGCGACTGGTGGGACGCCTACGTGCGGGTCAACCAGCGCTTCGCCGAGGCGGCCGCGGCCGTGACGGAGGAGGACGGCGTGGTCTGGGTGCAGGACTACCAGCTCCAGCTCGTGCCGAAGATGCTGCGGGAGCTCCGCCCCGACGTCACGATCGGCTTCTTCAACCACATCCCGTTCCCGCCCTACGGTATCTTCGCGCAGCTCCCGTGGCGCCGGCAGATCGTCGAGGGCCTGCTCGGCGCCGACGTGATCGGCTTCCAGCGCCAGGGCGACGCAGGCAGCTTCCTGCGCGCGGTCCGGCGCCTGCTGGGCTACGACACCCGCAGCACGGTCGTCGAGGTCCCGGTCGAGGAGGAGGCCGTCGGCGGCACCCGCCGCGTCAACCGCTCGCGGCGCGGGGCGAGCGTGCGCCCGGTCGTCGCCCGGCACTTCCCGATCTCGATCGACTCCGCGTCGTTCGAGGCGATGGCGCGCACCCCCGAGATCCAGGCCCGCGCCGCCGAGATCCGCGCCGAGCTGGGCAACCCCGCGACGATCATGCTCGGCGTCGACCGGCTCGACTACACCAAGGGGATCGGCCACCGCCTGAAGGCCTTCGGCGAGCTCCTGGCGGACGGCCGCCTCACCTCCGAGGACGCGGTGCTGGTGCAGGTCGCGAGCCCGAGCCGCGAGCGCGTGGACACCTACCGGCAGCTGCGCGACGACATCGAGCTGCAGGTCGGCCGGATCAACGGCGACTACAGCACGCTCGGGCACCCGGCGATCAGCTACCTCCATCACGGCTACCCGCGCGAGGAGATGGTGGCGCTCTACCTCGCCGCCGACGTCATGCTCGTGACGGCCCTGCGCGACGGGATGAACCTCGTCGCGAAGGAGTACGTCGCGTCCCGCTTCGACAACGACGGCGTGCTCGTGCTGAGCGAGTTCGCCGGAGCGGCCGACGAGCTCAAGCAGGCCGTGCAGGTGAACCCGCACGACATCTCGGGGCTGAAGGACGCGATGGAGGCCTCGGCGCGGATGCCGCGCGTCGAGCGCACCCGGCGCATGCGCGCGCTCCGGCGCCGCGTGCTCGAGAACGATGTGGCGCGCTGGTCGGAGTCGTTCCTCTCGGCTCTGGCGGAGCACGCGGCCGGGCAGCAGCTCGACGTGCGGCCCGCGGCCCGCGGACAGGAGGCGCCGCACGGCCAGGAGGCCGAGCACCGCGACGACGCGGCGCACGGGCAGGCGGCCGAGCTCGAGCGGGAGGCCGCCGACGACCGCGAGCTCGACGGCGGCGCGCGATGAGCGAAGGAGTGCCCGAGCGGCTCGCGGCGGCGCTGCGGGAGCTCGCCGCGACCGAACGGCTCCTGGTGGCCCTCGACTTCGACGGCACCCTCGCGCCCGAGGTCGACGACCCCGCCCGCGCGCGGGCGCTCCCCGAGGCGCGCGAGGCCGTGCTGCGGCTCCTCGCCCTCCCCGGCACCAGGGTCGCGCTGGTCTCCGGCCGGGCGCTCGGGAGCCTGGAGGAGGTCTCGCAGCTGCCGGACGAGGCGCTGCTGGTCGGCTCCCACGGCATCGAGATCCGCCTCGACCCCGAGGAGGACGCGGTCCGGCTCGACGACGACGAGCTCGAGAAGGTGGGAGTGCTCGAGGACGTCCTGAAGGGCATCGCCCGCGGGATCGACAACGTCTGGATCGAGGACAAGCCGGCCGGCTTCGCCCTGCACACCCGCCTCGCGACCGAGCGCCACAGCCGCGTCGCCCACGTCGTCGCCCTCTCCGAGGCGCGCGCCGAGGTGCAGGGGGTCACCGTCCGCGAGGGGAAGAACGTCCTGGAGTTCTCGGTCCGCTCGACCACCAAGGGCGAGGCCGTGCAGCACCTCCGCCGCTACACCGGCGCGACCGCCGTCCTCTACGCGGGCGACGACGTGACGGACGAGGACGCCTTCGCGGTCCTCGGCTCCGGCGACGTCGGCATCAAGAGCGGCGAGGGCACCACCGCGGCCTCCTACCGGGTCCGCGGTCCCGAGCAGGTCGCGCACGCACTCCGGCTGCTGGCCGACCTGCGCGCGGAGTAGCAGCCCCCTTCCGGCGGTCAGCGCCGGCGGGTCCCGGATCGCCGACTCGCCGAGGACGGCCGTCCGCCGACGCGGGGAGCGGCCGTTCGCGACGAGTCGGAGATCCGCGAGGACGTCCGCATCCGGTGCCGCTGCCGGAGGCCGGGGCAGGAACGGGTGCGCGGGCCGGTCCGGGTCCGCCCGGCGAGCAGGGGCACCGCGCGCGAGGCGGTAGCCTCATCGCATGCCGGAAATCGATTGGAAGCCCCGCTCGCGCACCGTCACGGACGGCATCGAGGCCACGACGTCGCGCGGGATGCTGCGGGCGGTCGGGATGGGCGATGACGACTGGGAGAAGCCCCAGATCGGCATCGCGTCCTCGTGGAACGAGATCACCCCCTGCAACCTCTCGCTCGAGCGCCTCGCGCGCTCCGCGAAGGAGGGCGTGCACTCCGGCGGCGGCTACCCGCTCCAGTTCGGCACCATCTCCGTCTCGGACGGCATCTCGATGGGCCACGAGGGCATGCACTTCTCGCTCGTCTCCCGCGAGGTCATCGCCGACTCCGTCGAGACCGTGATGATGGCCGAGCGCCTGGACGGCACCGTCATGCTGGCCGGCTGCGACAAGTCGCTGCCCGGCATGCTGATGGCCGCGGCCCGCCTCGACCTCGCCGCCGTGTTCGTCTACGCCGGCTCGATCGCCCCGGGCTGGGTCAAGCTCTCGGACGGCACCGAGAAGGACATCACGATCATCGACTCCTTCGAGGCCGTCGGCGGCGTCAAGGCCGGGATCATGTCCGAGGAGGACGCCAAGCGCATCGAGTGCGCCTTCGCCCCGGGCGAGGGCTCCTGCGGCGGCATGTACACCGCCAACACCATGGCCAGCGTCGCCGAGGCGCTCGGCATGAGCCTGCCCGGCTCCGCCTCGCCCGCAGCCGCCGACCGCCGCCGCGACTACTTCGCCCGCAAGTCCGGCGAGGCCGTCGTCGAGCTGCTGCGCAACGGCACCACGGCCCGCGACATCCTCACCAAGGAGGCGTTCGAGAACGCGATCGCGGTGGCGATGGCCTTCGGCGGGTCGACCAACGTCATCCTGCACCTGCTCGCGATCGCCAACGAGGCCGAGGTCGACCTCACGATCGACGACTTCAACCGCATCGGCGACACGATCCCGCACATCGGCGACCTCAAGCCCTTCGGCAAGTACGTCATGAACGACGTCGACCGCCACGGCGGCGTCCCGGCCGTGATGAAGGCGCTCCTGGACGCCGGGCTGCTCCACGGCGACTGCCTGACGGTCACCGGGAGGACGGTCGCCGAGAACCTCGCCGCGATGGACATCGCACCGCTGGACGGCGAGGTCATCCGCACCCTCGACAACCCGATCCACGCGACCGGCGGGCTCACCATCCTCAAGGGCTCGCTCGCCCCCGAGGGCGCGGTCGTCAAGACCGCGGGCTTCGACGCCTCCGTCTTCGAGGGTCCGGCCCGCGTGTTCGAGCGCGAGCGCGCCGCGATGGACGCTCTGACCGAGGGCCGGATCGAGAAGGGCGACGTGGTGGTCATCCGCTACGAGGGCCCCAAGGGCGGTCCCGGCATGCGCGAGATGCTCGCCATCACCGCCGCCATCAAGGGGGCCGGGCTCGGAAAAGATGTACTACTGTTGACGGACGGACGATTCTCAGGCGGCACAACCGGCCTGTGCATCGGCCACATAGCTCCCGAATCGGTGGACGCAGGTCCCATCGCATTCGTTCGCGACGGAGACCCGATTCGGGTCGACATCGCCGCTCGCTCGATCGACCTACTCGTCGACGAGTCCGAGCTCGCCGCCCGCCGAGAAGGCTGGGCCCCTCTCCCTCCGCGCTACACCCGCGGTGTCCTCGCCAAGTACGCCAAGCTCGTCCGCTCGGCAGCCGAGGGCGCCGTCACCGGGTGACCCGGCCCGCTCCGGCCGGCCGCGCACTCGCGTTCCCGGGCACTCGCCTCCGGCTCTGCCCGCCGCCGCACCACCTCCTGAAGGAATCGACACCCGCATGACTCCGGATCCGTCCGCCGTGCAGCCCGCACCGACGCCCCAGCCACCCCGACCCGCCCACGCTCCCGGGGCCGCCCCCGCGGCCGAGGTCCTCACCGGAGCGCAGGCGGTCGTCCGCTCGCTCGAGATGCTCGGGATCGAGGACGTCTTCGGCCTGCCCGGCGGCGCGATCCTCCCGGTCTACGACCCGCTGATGGACTCCTCGAAGATCCGGCACATCCTGGTCCGCCACGAGCAGGGCGCCGGCCACGCCGCCGAGGGCTACGCCTCGGCGACCGGCAGGCTCGGCGTCTGCATCGCGACCTCGGGCCCCGGAGCGACCAACCTGGTCACCGCGATCGCGGACGCCTACATGGACTCGGTCCCGATGCTCGCGATCACCGGCCAGGTGTTCTCGACGCTCATGGGGACCGACGCGTTCCAGGAGGCGGACATCGTCGGCATCACGATGCCGATCACGAAGCACTCCATCCTCGTGACGCGTCCCGAGGACATCCCCTCGGCCCTCGCCTCCGCTGCGCTGATCGCCACCACCGGCCGCCCCGGCCCCGTGCTGGTCGACATCACGAAGGACGCGCAGCAGGACCAGGCGCCGTTCCTCTGGCCGCCGAAGATCGACCTGCCCGGCTACCGTCCGGTCACGAAGGCCCACGGCAAGCAGATCCAGGCCGCGGCCCAGCTGCTGGTCGAGTCGCGGAAGCCGGTGCTCTACGTGGGCGGCGGCATCATCCGCGCCCGCGCGGCCGCCGAGCTGAAGGCGTTCGCCGAGGCCTGCGGCGCTCCCGTGGTGACCACGCTGATGGCGCGCGGAGCGTTCCCGGACTCGCACGAGCAGCACCTGGGCATGCCCGGAATGCACGGCACCGTCCCCGCGGTGCTCGCGCTGCAGGAGGCGGACCTGATCCTCGCGCTGGGCTCGCGCTTCGACGACCGCGTGACCGGCAAGGCGGCGCTCTTCGCGCCCCACGCCAAGGTCGTGCACGTCGACATCGATCCGGCCGAGATCTCCAAGATCCGCACCGCCGACGTGCCGATCGTGGGCGACCTGAAGGACGTCCTCCCGGACCTCACCGACGCGTTCGCCAAGGCCTCCGCCGACGGCCGCGCCGACACCTCCGAATGGTGGAGCTACCTCAAGGGCCTGCAGACGGAGTTCCCGCTCGGCTACACCGAGCCGAACGACGGCCTGCTCTCGCCGCAGTACGTCATCAAGCGCATCGGCGAGATCACCGGCCCCGAGGGCGTCTTCGCCTCCGGCGTCGGCCAGCACCAGATGTGGGCGGCGCAGTTCATCAAGTACGAGCGCCCCAACTCGTGGCTGAACTCCGGCGGCGCCGGCACCATGGGCTACTCCGTGCCCGCGGCGATGGGCGCCAAGGTCGGCGAGCCCGAGCGCACCGTGTGGGCGATCGACGGCGACGGCTGCTTCCAGATGACCAATCAAGAGCTCGCCACCTGCACGATCAACGACATCCCGATCAAGGTCGCGGTGATCAACAACTCCTCGCTCGGCATGGTGCGCCAGTGGCAGACCCTGTTCTACGAGGGCCGCTACTCCAACACCGACCTCAACACGGGTCACGACACCGTCCGGGTGCCCGACTTCGTGAAGCTCGCCGACGCCTACGGCGCGCTCGGCATCCGCGTCACGAAGCCGGAGGAGATCGACGACGCCATCCGTCTCGCCATCGCCACCAACGACCGGCCCGTGGTCATCGACTTCGTCGTCAGCCGCGACTCCATGGTCTGGCCCATGGTCCCGCAGGGCGTCTCCAACAGCTACGTCCAGTACGCCCGAGACCACAGCCCGACCTGGGACGACGAGGAGTAGACCCGCATGACGCACCACGTTCTCTCCCTGCTCGTCGAGGACAAGCCGGGACTGCTCACCCGTGTCGCCGGGCTGTTCGCCCGCCGCGGCTTCAACATCGAGTCGCTGGCGGTCGGTCCGACCGAGCTGGCCGGGCTCTCGCGCATCACGGTCGCCGTGGACGTCGAGGACCTGCCGCTCGAGCAGGTCACGAAGCAGCTCAACAAGCTCGTCAACGTGATCAAGATCGTCGAGCTCGACACCGACCAGTCGGTCCAGCGCGAGCACCTGCTCGTCAAGGTCCGCGTCGACAACGTCACGCGCTCGCAGGTGCTCGAGGCCGTCACGCTCTTCCGCGCCCGCGTGGTCGACGTCGCGACGGACGCCCTGGTGATCGAGGTCACCGGCGACACCGGCAAGACCAACGCGTTCCTGCGGGTGATCGAGCCCTACGGCATCAAGGAGATCGCGCAGTCGGGCCTGCTCGCCATCGGGCGCGGCTCCAAGTCGATCACCGAGCGCGTCTTCAAGAACTGACCGCGAACTCTCCACTACAGAAAAGGACTCACCACGTGACCGAGCTCATCTACGACGCCGACGCCGACCTCTCCATCATCCAGTCCAAGAAGGTCGCGATCGTCGGCTACGGCTCGCAGGGCCACGCGCACGCGCAGAACCTCCGCGACTCCGGCGTCCAGGTCGTCATCGCGCTGAAGGAGGGGTCGAAGTCGACCGCCAAGGCCGAGGACGACGGCTTCGAGGTCAAGAGCGTCGCCGACGCCGCGGCCTGGGCCGACCTGATCATGATCCTCGCGCCGGACCAGCACCAGCGCGCGATCTACAGCGAGCAGATCGCCTCCGCGCTGACCGAGGGCAAGACCCTCGCCTTCGCGCACGGCTTCAACATCCGCTTCGGCTACATCGAGGCGCCCGCGGGCGTCGACGTCATCCTCATCGCGCCGAAGGCCCCCGGCCACACCGTGCGCCGCGAGTTCGTCGCCGGCCGCGGCATCCCGGACATCATCGCCGTCGAGAACGACGCGACCGGCACCGCCTGGGAGACCGCGAAGTCCTACGCGAAGGCCATCGGCGGCACCCGCGCCGGCGTCATCAAGACCACCTTCACCGAGGAGACCGAGACCGACCTGTTCGGCGAGCAGGCCGTGCTCTGCGGCGGCACCTCGCAGCTCGTCCAGTACGGCTTCGAGACCCTCGTCGAGGCCGGCTACCAGCCCGAGATCGCCTACTTCGAGGTGCTGCACGAGCTCAAGCTCATCGTCGACCTCATGTGGGAGGGCGGCATCGCCAAGCAGCGCTGGAGCGTCTCCGACACCGCCGAGTACGGCGACTACGTCTCCGGCCCGCGCGTCATCGACCCGCGCGTGAAGGAGAACATGAAGGCCGTCCTCGGCGACATCCAGAGCGGCGCCTTCGCGAAGCGCTTCATCGGCGACCAGGACGCGGGCGGACCCGAGTTCCAGGAGCTGCGCGCCAAGGGCGAGAAGCACCCGATCGAGGAGACCGGCCGCGAGCTGCGCAAGCTCTTCGCCTGGAAGCAGACCGACGAGGACTACACCGACGGCAGCGTCGCGCGCTAGTCGGACCGTGTCGACCGGGGGAGCCCCGGCCCGACGAGGGACCCGTCCACCGGGATCCCCTCGCCGGGCCGGGGCTCCTCCGCGTCCGGGGCGCGACTACCGCTCGAGCTCGCGGACGAGACGGCGGAGACCGCCCTTCGGCGGGACGAGGACGGGGTCCGGCCACCGGGGCGAGAGGTGGTCGCCGAGCGTGACCCGGCGCAGCTTGCGGCCGACGAGGGGGAGGACCCAGTCGGCCGCCCAGCGGCGCTGCTCGCGCAGCCGCGCGCGGAGGCGGAGCGGCTCGGGAGCGTCCCAGGGCCCGGTCGAGATCGTGTGCGGGACGCCGAGCGTGTCGAGCACGCGGCCGGCCAGGACGCGGTGGCCGCGCTTGGAGAGGTGCATCCGGTCGGGCGACCAGAGCACGGGGGAGTGGAACTCCCGCATCGCCCAGTAGTCGACGAGGATCGCGCCCCGCTCGCGGGCGATCCGGCGGACGGCGCTGTTGTAGAGGTGGTTGCGGCGCAGGAACATCCGCGGGGCGGGCAGTCCCGGGATGTCGACGCCGGTGAAGAGCACAAGGGAGGCGCCGGTGGTCGCGAGCGCGTCGACGAGCGCCTCGTAGCGGGTGATCAGATCGACGGTGTCGGTGCCGAGGTCGAGGATGTCGTTGCCGCCGGCGTACAGCGTGATCAGGGTGGGGCGGAGCGCGAGGGCGGGCGCGAGCTGGTCCTCGGTGATCTGGGCGAGGCGCTTCGAGCGGACGGCGAGGTTCGCGTACTCCCAGCCCGGCTCGGCCTTCGCCAGGCGCTCGGCGACGCGGTCGGCCCAGCCGCGCACTCCGTTCGGCAGGCGCGGGTGCGGGTCGCCGACCCCCTCCGTGAAGGAGTCGCCGAGGGCGACGAAGCGGCGGCGGCGGTCGTCCATCCGCTCAGCCTCGCCCCCGGGGGAGGACGCGGGGTGTCCGCCGGGTGTCGGGGAGGCGGCGGCGGGCTCCGAGCCTCCTGCGAGGTGCGCGCGGCTAGGGTGTTGCGGTGATCGATGGTGGACCGGGCCGCTCCCCGGAGGACGACGACGCGGCGACCCCGCCGGTGGACCGCGGGCCGGACGTCGGCCCGGAGGACGACGCCGACGACGAGGCCCTGGAGTGGGCTGGCGAGGGCGCGGACCCGACGCTCGTCGCGGGGACGGCGCGCGTGCGCCGGACGCCCCGCGCGGTCGCGGGGGCGGGCCCGGCGGACGACGGCTCGGACGACGACGACTCCGAGGACGAGGACCCCGACGACGAGGCCGCGTCCTCGTCCGCTCTGCTGATCGCCGCGGGCATCGCGGCCGGCCTCTACCTCCTGTACGCCATCGCCTGGGCGATCACGGCGACGCGGCAGTCGCCGGTCGCCGCGGCCGGCTTCGCGGGCGATGCGCTCGGCGGCGCCCTCTACTCGCTCGGGCTCTGGCTGGCGGTCCTGGCGCCGCCGGTGTGGTTCGCCGTGGCGCTCCTCGCCACCCGCGACTCCCGGGTGCGCACCCGCGTGCTCTGGCTGGTCGCCGGACTCGTCCTCCTCGCTCCGCTGCCGTTCCTGAAGGGGGCCTGATGACCGACTCGACCCGGGCCACCCTCGGCGGGACCGGCCGGCGCGACCGGCCCGGCCGGCGCCTGGCCGCCTCCGTCCTCGTCGCCGTGGTGTTCGCGCTCTTCTTCGCCTGGGACGTCTGGGAGGCGGTCGGCAACCTGATCGGCCTGCGCAGCTACGCGGCCTCCCTCGGCACCGACCTGGATCCGACGGGCTGGGCGGTGCTCCTGCTCGGCCTGGTGCTGCCGGTCGCCTGCTTCGTCGCCGCCGTCCTGCTCGGGCGCCGCCGGGGACTCCCGGCGCGCGTCGGACTGCTCGCGGCGGCCCTCTGCCTCTCGGCGGCGCTCTCGCTCGACGTGCAGCTCGTCCTCGGCGTCGAGAGCCTGGTCTCGCTGAGCTGACCGGCGGCGTCACACGGCGCGGGGCGCGCGCACCCCTCCGCTACAGTGACGGGGGGCTGCCGACGCCCCCGCCTCGGTGCCCGCTCCGTCCCCTCTCCGAAGGAAGCGCCTCTCGTGACAAAGCCGGTCGTCCTGATCGCCGAAGAACTCTCGCCCGCCACCGTGGACGCGCTCGGTCCCGACTTCGAGATCCGCTCCGTGGACGGCACCGACCGCCCGGCGCTGCTCGAGGCCCTCGCCACGGCGCACGCGATCCTCGTGCGCTCCGCGACGCAGGTCGACGCGGAGGCGATCGCCGCGGCCCCCTCGCTCCAGGTGATCGCCCGCGCCGGTGTGGGCCTGGACAACGTCGACATCACCGCCGCGACCGCCGCGGGCGTCATGGTCGTGAACGCGCCGACCTCGAACATCATCTCGGCCGCCGAGCTCACCGTCGGCCACATCCTGAGCCTCGCCCGCCACATCCCCGCCGCGCACAGCGCGCTCGCGCAGGGCCTCTGGAAGCGCTCGAAGTACACGGGCGTCGAGCTCTACGAGAAGACCGTCGGCATCATCGGCCTCGGCCGCATCGGCGCGCTGATCACCGCGCGCCTGCAGGCCTTCGGTGTGAACGTCGTCGCCTACGACCCCTACGTGACCAGCGCCCGCGCGCAGCAGCTCGGCGTCACGCTCCTCTCCCTGGAGGAGCTGCTGGCCGAGAGCGACTTCATCACGATCCACATGCCGAGGACCCCCGAGACGACGGGCATGATCTCGGACGATCAGCTGGCGCTGATGAAGCCGTCGGCGTTCATCGTGAACGTGGCCCGGGGCGGCCTCATCGACGAGGACGCGCTGCACCGCGCGCTCGTCGCGAAGACCATCGCGGGCGCCGGACTCGACGTGTTCGTCAAGGAGCCGCCGACCGGATCGCCGCTGCTCGCCCTCGAGAACGTGGTCGTCACTCCGCACCTCGGAGCCTCGACCGACGAGGCGCAGGAGAAGGCCGGCGTCTCGGTCGCCCGCTCGGTGCGCCTCGCGCTCTCGGGCGAGCTCGTGCCGGACGCCGTGAACGTCGCCGGCGGCGTGATCGACGAGTACGTGCGCCCCGGCATCCCGCTGGTCGAGAAGCTCGGCCAGGTCTTCTCGGGCCTCGCGGACTCGCCGGTCACCTCCATCGACGTCGAGGTGCGCGGCGAGCTCGCCGGCTACGACGTGAAGGTCCTCAAGCTGGCGGCTCTCAAGGGCGTGTTCACCAACGTGGTCTCGGAGACGGTGTCCTACGTCAACGCGCCGGTGCTCGCGGAGCAGCGCGGCATCGAGGTGCGCCTGATCACGGAGCCGGTCTCGGACGAGTACCGCAACGTGATCACGCTGCGCGGCGCGCTCTCGGACGGCTCGCAGATCTCGGTCTCGGGCACGCTGACCGGCACCAAGCAGGTCGAGAAGATCGTGGCGATCAACGGCTACGACGTCGAGGTCCCCCTCGCGAAGCACCTCGTCGTCATGAGCTACGTCGACCGCCCCGGGATCGTCGCGGTCTACGGCCGCGAGTTCGGCGACGCCGCGGTCAACATCGCGGGCATGCAGATCGCGCGCACCGAGGCGGGCGGCAAGGCGCTCTCGGTGATCACCATCGACTCGCCCGCCCCCGACGGCCTGCTCGAGAAGGTCCGCGTCGCGATCGACGCCGACCTCATGCAGGAGATCGACATCACCGAGCAGTGAGCACGCGGCGGTTCGCTCAGGTCGACGTCTTCGGCGCCGCGCCGTTCCGGGGCAACCCGGTGGCGGTCGTCGTCGACGGCGACGGCGTGGGCGACGCCGCGATGGCGGAGTTCGCGCGCTGGACGAACCTCTCCGAGACGACCTTCCTCCTCCGCCCGAGCGACCCCGCGGCCGACTACCGGCTGCGGATCTTCACGCCGGGCGGGGAGCTGCCCTTCGCCGGGCACCCGACCCTCGGGAGCGCGCACGCCTGGCTCGCGGCCGGAGGGACGGCCCGCGCGGCGGGGGAGCTCGTGCAGGAGTGCGCCGCGGGTCTCGTCCGACTGCGGGTGACGGAGGAGGGCATCGCCTTCGCCGCCCCGCCCCGCCGGCGGACCGGACCGGTCGACGAGGCGACGCTCGAGCGGGTGGCTGCGGCTCTGCGGATCCCGCGCGCGGAGATCCTCGACCACGAGTGGGTCGACAACGGTCCCGGCTGGCTGGCCGTGCGGCTCGCGTCGGCGGAGCAGGTCCTCGCGCTGCGGCCGGACCAGGCTCTCCTCGCCGGGCTCCCCGTCGGCGTCGTGGGCGAGCATCCGGCGGGAGGCGAGTGCGCGGTCGAGGTGCGGGCGTTCATCCCCGACGCCGGTGTGTCCGAGGATCCGGTGACGGGGAGCCTCAACGCGGGGATCGCCCAGTGGCTGATCGGCAGCGGCGTGCTGCCCGAGCGCTACACGGCCGCTCAGGGGGCGGCGCTGGGCCGAGCCGGGCGCGTGCGCGTCGAGAGCACGGACGGCGCGATCTGGATCGGCGGCGCGACGGTGACCCTGATCGACGGCGTCGTCGAGCTGTAGCGGGTCCGCCGGGGCGGCGCGGTTCAGCTCCCGAGGAGGCGCTGGACGACCGCGAGGACGTCCTCGGCCTCGCCGCGCGACTGCGAGCCCGTGGGGAGCAGGGCGGAGTTGTAGTAGAGCCCGTCGCTCATCAGGACGATCGCCCGGGCGACGAGCGGGTCGCCCACGGCGTCGGCGACCACCTCGTTCCAGCTGTCGTGGATCCGCGCGAGGCCCCCGCTGGCGCGCTCGTCGTGCCCCTGCGCGATGCGCGACACGGCGAGGATCGTGCGGTCGAAGGCCGAGTCGGCGGCGAAGGAGGTGCGCAGCAGGTAGGCGACCACGCCCTCGGGAGCAGCGAGGCTCTGCGCGACGTCCGCCTCCCGCCGCGCGTCGAGGCGCTGCAGGAGCCCGTCGACGAGGGCGTCCTTCGAGGGGAAGTGGTAGAGCAGCCCGCCCTTGGAGACTCCGGCCTCGCGGGCGACGGCGTCGAGGGTCGCGGCGCGCTCGCCCTGCTCGATGAGGAGCTGCTCGAACGCGTCGAGGACGCGGTCGCGGGCGGGGGCAGGAGGCACGGCGACCATCCTACGGCGGATCAGTGGCGACTGTACCGGCTGGACGGTATACTCTCTCCGTTCTCCTCTGAAAGGTCGTCCCCGTGTCCGCGCGCACCGCTCCCGTCTCCACCCACGACACCGCCGGCGCCGCCGACCGGGTCGGGCGACGCGCCTGGGTGGCGCTCGCGGTGCTGATGCTCCCGGTGCTGCTTGTCTCGGTCGACAACACGGTGCTGAACTTCGCGCTCCCCTCGATCGCCGAGGATCTGGGGCCCTCCGGCACCGAGCTGCTGTGGATCGTCGACGCCTACCCGCTGGTGCTCGCGGGCCTGCTGGTGGCGATGGGCAGTCTCGGCGACCGCGTCGGGCGGCGGCGCCTCCTGCTGGTCGGCGCGGTCGGCTTCGCCGCCGTCTCGGTCGTGGCCGCGTTCGCTCCCACCGCCGCGGCGCTCATCGGCGCCCGCGCGGCACTGGGCTTCTTCGGCGCGATGCTGATGCCCTCGACGCTCTCGCTCCTGCGCAGCGTCTTCCCCGACCGCGACCAGCGCCGCCTCGCGATCGCCATCTGGGCGACCGGCTTCGCCGTGGGCTCGGGCATCGGCCCTCTGGTCGGCGGCGTGCTGCTCGAGCACTTCCCCTGGGGGTCGGTGTTCCTGCTCGCGGTGCCCGTGCTGCTCCCGCTGGTCGTCCTGGTGCCGATCCTGGTGCCGGAGTCGCGCGACCCGCAGCCCGGCCCGGTCGACGTCGTCAGCATCCTGCTGTCGCTGGCGACCATGGCGCCGGTCGTCTACGCGGTGAAGTCCTTCGCCGAGCACGGGATCGACGCGGTCGGCGTCGCGGCGCTCGTCGTGGGCGTCGTCTCGGGAGCTCTGTTCGTCCGCCGCCAGCAGCGCCGGGCCTCGCCGATGCTCGATCTCTCGCTCTTCCGTCGCGGCTCGTTCAGTGCGGCGATCGTGGTCAACCTCCTCAGTGTCACCGCGCTGGTCGGCGGGCTCTTCTTCCTCTCGCAGCACCTGCAGCTCGTGGTCGGGCTCTCGCCCCTGGAGGCGGGCCTCGTGCTCGTGCCGGGCCTCGCCGTGATGATCCTGGCCGGGCTCGGCGTGGTGCCGATCGCGCGCCGCGTCGCTCCGCGACTCGTCGTCCCGGCCGGACTGCTGGTCTCGGCCGTCGGGTACATCCTGCTGGCCCTCGGCAGCGGGGCGCCCGGAGGAGCGTCCGCGCTCACCGTCGCCGTCGCCTTCGCGTTCCTCGGCCTGGGCATCGGTGCGGCCGAGACGGTGTCGAACGAGCTGATCCTGGCCAACGCGCCCGCCGACAAGGCCGGTGCGGCCTCCGCCGTCTCCGAGACCGCCTACGAGCTCGGTGCCGTCCTCGGCACCGCGACGCTCGGCACGGTCCTCACCGCCGTGTACCGCGGGGGAGTCGTGCTGCCCGAGGGCCTCGACGCCGCGCAGGCGCAGCGGGCCGGGGAGACCCTCGGCGGCGCCGTCTCGGTCGCCGGCGAGCTGCCCGCCGACTCCGCCGCGAGCCTCGTCGCGTCGGCGAGCGCGGCGTTCGACTCGGGCGTCGGCTGGTCGGCCTGGCTGGGTGTCGTCCTCGTGCTGGCCGCCGCCGCGGTCGGCTCCTGGCGCCTCCGCCGGAGCTGACGCTCCTCCTCTCCTCCCGAGGGAGGCCGCCCGGGACGCGCAGCGCCTCCCGGGCGGCCCTCGCCAGCCCGACGGGGGCGCGTGCCCCGGACCGCGGCGCGGGCGGGCCGCGAGTACGCTGGGGGGACTCCGACCCCGTACGCCTGAGGACCGCCATGCCCCGCACCGTGAAGCTCGCCGTCATCCCCGGAGACGGGATCGGGCCCGAGGTGACCGCCGAGGCCGTCAAGGTCCTCGACGCCGTCACCGCCGACTCCGACCTGGTGCTCGAGACGACCACCTTCTCGCTCGGCGCCGCCCGCTACCTCGAGACCGGCGACGTCCTCACCGACGAGGACCTCGCGGCGATCGCGGGGCACGACGCGATCCTCCTGGGCGCCGTCGGCGGAGCACCGGGGGACCCGCGCCTCCGGGACGCGAACATCGAGCGCGGGCTGCTCCTGCGGCTGCGCTTCGAGCTCGACCACTACGTCAACCTGCGGCCCACCCGTCTCTACGCGGGCGTCCCCTCGCCGCTCGCGGCTCCCGGCGAGGTCGACTTCGTGGTCGTCCGCGAGGGCACGGAGGGGCCCTACGTCGGCACCGGCGGCTCGATCCGGCAGGGCACCCCGCACGAGGTCGCCAACGAGGTGTCGGTCAACACCGCCTACGGGGTCGAGCGCGTCGTCCGACACGCGTTCGAGCTCGCCCGCACGCGCCGCTCCCGGCTGACGCTCGTCCACAAGACGAACGTCCTCGTCTTCTCCGGCTCGCTCTGGAAGCGGATCGTCGACGAGGTGGGGGCCGCCTTCGAGGACGTGGCCGTCGACTACCTCCACGTGGACGCCGCCACGATCTTCCTCGTGACCGACCCTGCTAGGTTCGACGTCATCGTCACCGACAACCTCTTCGGCGACATCCTGACCGATCTGGCCGGCGCGATCAGCGGCGGCATCGGACTCGCGGCCTCGGGCAACATCAACCCCGACGGCGCGTTCCCCAGCATGTTCGAGCCGGTCCACGGATCCGCGCCCGACATCGCCGGACGGCAGCTCGCCGACCCGACCGCCGCGATCCTCTCGGCCGCGATGCTGCTGGACCACCTCGGCCGGAGCGACGAGGCCGCCCGCGTCACCGCGGCCGTGACCGCCGACATCGAGTCGCGCGACGGCACCCCGCGCTCCACGGCCGCGATCGGCGACTCCGTCGTCGCCCGCCTCCGCTGATCCCCCGCAGAAGGACACCACCACGATGAGCACCGACTCCGCCCCCGCCGACCTCGCGTTCGAGGTGACCGCCGCCCCCGCGCCCCGCTCCGCCGAGGAGCGCGCCCGGATCCTCGCGAACCCCGGCTTCGGCACGCACTTCACCGACCACATGGTCGGCCTCCGCTGGACCCGTACGGACGGCTGGCACAGCGCCCGCGTCGAGCCCTACGGCCCGCTCGCGCTCGACCCCGCCGCCGCCGTCCTGCACTACGCGCAGGAGATCTTCGAGGGGATGAAGGCCTACCGCCACGAGGACGGCTCCGTCTGGACCTTCCGCCCGGAGGCGAACGCGCGCCGCCTGCAGCGCTCGGCCCGCCGCCTCGCGCTGCCGGAGCTCCCGACGGACCTCTTCGTCGAGTCGCTGCGGCAGCTGATCGCGGTCGACGGCGACTGGGTCCCCTCGGAGCCGGAGACCAGCCTCTACCTGCGCCCGTTCATGTTCGCGCAGGAGGCGTTCCTCGGCGTGCGCGCGGCCGAGGACGTCGGCTACTACGTGATCGCCAGCCCCGCCGGCGCCTACTTCTCGGGCGGCGTCGCCCCCGTGTCGATCTGGCTCTCCACCTCCTACGCCCGGGCGGGCAAGGGCGGCACGGGAGCGGCGAAGACGGGTGGCAACTACGCCTCCTCCCTCCTCCCGCAGCAGGAGGCCTACAGCCACGGCTGCGCGCAGGTCCTCTTCCTCGACTCGCAGGAGTCGCAGTGGATCGAGGAGCTCGGCGGCATGAACGTGGTGCTGGTGAAGAAGGACGGCACGCTGGTCACCCCGGAATCGGACTCGATCCTCGAGGGCATCACGCGCGACAGCGTCCTGCAGCTCGCTGAGGACCGCGGCCACCGCGTCGAGCGGCGCCGCGTGAGCATCGACGAATGGCGCGACGGAGTGGCCTCCGGCGACGTGGTCGAGGTGTTCGCCTGCGGGACCGCCGCCGTGATCACCCCGATCGCCGAGCTCAAGGGCGAGGGCTTCTCCGTCGGCCGCGAGAGCGCGCCCGCCGGGGAGCTCACGATGTCGCTCCGCGAGGAGCTGACCGGCATCCAGTACGGACGCCGCGAGGACACGCACGGATGGATGACGAGGCTGGACGCATGAAGATCGCACGATTCGCCACGCAGCGCGACGGGGACAACGGGGGAGCGATCCACTTCGGGATCGTGGACGAGGACGATCTGGTCGTGCTCGCCGGCGACCCGATGTTCGCCGGGTTCGACACCACGGGGGAGCGCATCCCGATCGCGGAGGCGAAGCTCCTCGCGCCGGTGATCCCGCGCTCCAAGATCGTCGGCATCGGGAAGAACTACGCCGACCACGCGGCCGAGATGGGCGGCGACGCCCCGGCGGAGCCGCTGGTGTTCCTCAAGCCGAACACGTCGGTCATCGGCCCGGACGAGGCGATCGTCCTCCCCGAGGACAGCCAGCAGGTGGAGTTCGAGGGCGAGCTGGCGATCGTGATCGGCGCCGTGGCCCGCAACGTCCGCGCGGAGGACTACGAGGACGTGGTCTTCGGGTACACGATCGCCAACGACGTCACCGCACGCGACCTCCAGCGCTCCGACGGCCAGTGGGCGCGGGCGAAGGGCTACGACACCTTCTGCCCGCTCGGACCGGTCATCGAGACCGAGTTCGTCTGGAACGAGAGCGCGATCGAGACGCGCGTCAACGGGCGCGTGCAGCAGTCGGGCAGCACCGGCGACATGATCCACGGGGTGCCCGAGCTCGTCGCCTACGTCTCGCGCATCTTCACGCTCCTCCCCGGGGACGTGATCCTCACCGGGACGCCCGCCGGCGTCGGGCCGATCGCGAACGGGGACACCGTCGCGGTGGACGTCGAGGGCATCGGCACGCTGTTCAACCCGGTGGTCGTCCGGCGCTGAGCCCGGGCCCTCCTCCGCGGAGGGACGAGCGCCTCCGGCCCGCAAGGATCCTCGGATCCGGCGGGCCGGACGCGTCCGAGCGGGACGTCAGTCGGCGCTCGCCGGGTCGCTGCCGACCGCGCCCTCGGTCTCGTCCGGCAGGTCGGCGTCGCCGGAGACGGTGTCCCCTCCGCTGTCGCCGTCGGTCACGGCGTCCGTGACACCGCGGTCGATCGCGGTGCCCCCGGGAGCGGCCCCCGCTGCGGAGGCGTCGGCCGCGTCCTCGCCGGGCAGCACCGTCTGCGCGCCGCCGGTGTTCGGGGCGGCGTCGCCGCCGGATCCGGGAAGGTCCTCGTTCACGTTCTGGTCGGCCATGTCGGCTCCTCTCGTCGGGGCTCCAGCCCAGCACGCGACGGGCCCCTCCGCAGGACGTTGACAGCGCGGGGGCGAGGGGGCAGAGGCGGGCCGTGAGGCCGGGCGACGCGCCTTCACCGTGCTCCCCGGCGCTGTCAAGCGGACTGCCTCCGGGGCTGTCTGGTCGTAGCGTCGAGCTATGAACTCCTCCCGCACCGACTCCGTCAGCCGCATCGCCCGGGAGGACTTCGGCTGGTCGTCGCTGCTCCCCGGTCAGCGCGAGGCGATCGAGTCGGCGGCCTCCGGGCGCGACACGCTGCTGGTGCTGGCGACGGGCGGCGGCAAGTCCGCGGTCTACCAGATCGCCGGAGCCGAGCGCGGCGGCGTCGTCCTGGTCGTCTCCCCGCTCGTCGCCCTGCAGGCCGACCAGCTCGCCGCGATCGAGGCGGCTCCGGCGGCCCCGCCCGCCGTCGCGATCAACTCCTCCCAGGGCGCCGCGGCCGTCGCCCGCGCCTGGGACCGGATCGACGAGGGCGGCCCGCTCTACGTGCTCCTGGCGCCCGAGGAGCTCGCCAAGCCCGAGAACGTGGCGCGTCTGGCGGCCGCGGGAGTGTCGCTCCTGGTCGTCGACGAGGCGCACTGCGTCTCCTCCTGGGGCCACGACTTCCGCCCCGACTACCTCCGCCTGGCCGATGTGCGCGGCGAGCTCGGAGACCCGCCGGTGCTCGCGATGACCGCCACCGCCTCCGGGCCGGTGCGCGACGAGATCATCGAGCGCCTCCGGATGACCGACCCCGAGATCCAGGTGCACGGCGTCGACCGTCCGGAGATCCGGCTGGTGGTGCACCGCCACGAGAGCGAGAACGAGAAGCGCGCCGCCGTGGTCGAGGAGGCCCGCAGCTGGACGGCTCCGGGCCTGGTCTACGTCGCCACCCGCAAGGAGACGGAGGCCTACGCGGCCGACATCGCGGCGGAGGGGCGCCGGGTCGCGGCGTACCACGCCGGACTCAAGGTGTCCGAGCGCAAGGTCGTGCACGAGCAGTGGCGCGCTGGCGAGCTCGACGTCGTCGTCGCGACCTCGGCCTTCGGGATGGGCATCGACCGGGCCGACGTCCGCTTCGTGCTGCACGCGACGACCACCGAGTCGCTCGACGCGTACTACCAGGAGATCGGCCGCGCGGGCCGCGACGGCGAGCCGGCGACGGGCGCGCTGCACTACCGCGCCGAGGATCTGGGTCTCCGCCGCTTCTTCGCCAAGCGCTCGGTCGACAAGGCCGCGCTGCGCGTGATCTGGGCGGCCGTCTCGGAGCAGCCGGGGCTCGACTCCGCGGCTCTCGCGAAGGAGCTGGGGAAGCCGGCCCGCACGATCGCCCGGATCGTCAACGATCTCGCGGACGCGGGGCTGGTGGAGACCGGGTCCGGTCTGCGCGCCACGCGCGAGGCCTCGGGCGACGAGGCCGTGCACGCGGTGAAGGAGGCTCTGGCCTCCCGCGAGCGGATCGCGGAGTCGCGCCTGTCGATGATGCGCGCGTACGCGGAGACCAGCCAGTGCCGCCGCCGAGTCCTGCTGGACTACTTCGGCGTGGAGTCGGCCGAGTGGTGCGGCAACTGCGACGGCTGCGAGCGGCACGAGGCGAGCGGCGAGACCGTCGAGGCGCCCGTGGACGCCCCTCTGAGCGTCGACGAGTCGGTGGAGCACCGCGAGTGGGGCGCCGGCACCGTGATGAGCGTGGAGGCCGACCGGGCGACGATCTTCTTCGAGTCCGAGGGCTACAAGGTGCTGTCGTTCCAGGCGCTCGAGTCCGGCGTCCTGCGCGAGCACGAGCACGCCTCCGCCTGACCCCGGCTCTCCGCGCCGGCCGATCGCCGCTCGCGGGACGCCGCTCCGGTACGGCAGGCACGGCGTGCCGTGCACCGGAGCGGCGTCCCGCGGAGGGGGTCAGACCTTCGAGACGGCCGAGCTCACGTCGGTGGGCTTCTCGTAGTCGCCGTCCGGGATCGCACGGAGGGCCTCGAGGACGTCGCCGTCCGCGCCCTCCTTCTCCGCGGTCTCGACGATCGTGTCCTTCGAGGCGGGGTAGTCGATGCCCGAGAGGTACTTCTGGATCTGGATCGGGTTGGGTGCGTCCATCGTGCTGTCCTTTCGTCGCCTTGCTGAGTGTTACGAGTGCTCTTCGGCGAAGAGCCGGTCGAAGGCGTCGACGCGCCGGTCGGTGACCGTCGTGGGCGTCTCGAGGTGCACGGCGCCGCTGGGCACGAGGCCCGCGCCGCCGAAGCGCTCCATGACGCGCCACTGCGCGGCGACGTCCTCACCGCTGTGCTCCGGGGGCAGCTGCTCCCAGAAGTCGAAGCCGCCGACGGCCAGGAGGGCGTCGCGGCGGTAGAGGACGCACGCGCCCAGCCAGGCGACCCGGTACGCGCGCCAGGCGCCCTCCGGGACGTCGAGGCGGGCGGCGACGTGCGTGAGATTCGCCGCGTTGTGCAGCGGCCAGCGCTCGAACTCCGGGGTTCCGCGCCGCACCCGCTCGGGCTCCACGCGCTCCTCCCAGGTCTCGAACGACTCGGTCTCGTGCGGGCGCACGTCCTCGAGGTAGGACAGGCCCTGCACCGCGGAGCCGACGAAGCCGCAGTCGAGGCGCTCGAGGGCCTCGTGCAGCCGCGAGAGCGTGCCCGGCTCGAGCCACACGTCGTCGTCGAGGAAGAGGACGGCCGGGGCGGTGGCGAGGGAGAGGAGGTAGTGCCTCTGCTCCGCGAGCCCGCGCCGGGGCAGGTGCCGGCGCACCACCGGAGCCCGGCCCTGCGCCTCCAGCACGCGCAGCATCGCGAGGATCGTCGGGTCGCTCTCGGCGACCGCGTCGTCGGACTGGTCGCTGACGATCACGCGGAAGGGCGGGTCGTCCTGGGCGGCGAGTCCGGCGAGCGCGGCGGCGAGCTCGGCACGGCGGCCGACCGTCGGCACCAGCACGTCGATCAGCGGCTGCCGGGGAGCCTCGGGGACCCCCCAGCGCCCGGACCACCGGCGGCTGGTCACGGCGCGGCCGATCGGATGCGCTGGACCATCTCGGTCGTGGAGTGCTCCGAGACGTAGCCGACCGTGGTGACGACGCCCCCGTAGGAGCGGACGACGGCCGCCTCCGCGAGCATGTCGGGGTTGTAGTCCCCGCCCTTCACGTAGACGTCGGGCTGCACGCGCTCGAGCAGCGGGATGGGGGTGTCTCCGCCGAAGAGAGTCACGTAGTCGACGCAGCCCAGCTCGGCGATCACGCCCGCGCGGTCGCCCTCCGGGTTGATCGGCCGTCCTTCGCCCTTCAGCCGCCGGACGGAGTCGTCGTCGTTCACCGCGACCACGAGCACGTCGCCGAGCTCGCGGGCCTGGCGGAGATACGCCGTGTGGCCGCGGTGCAGGACGTCGAAGCAGCCGTTGGTGAACACCACGCGGCGACCGCGGTGCGACTGCTCCGCGAGGACCTCGACGAGGGCGTCCTCGCCGAGCACGACGGCGCCGGGAGCGGCGAGGGAGGCGAGCAGGTCGTCGCCCGAGCAGACGGAGGTGCCGGGGCGCTGCACGACCACGTCGGCGGCGGCCTGCGCCAGATCGACGGCGGTGGCCAGGGAGCGGCCGGCGGCGAGGGCGAGGGTGGCTGTCGCGGCGAAGGTGTCGCCGGCGCCGGATGCCTGCTTCTCCTCTGCAGGCTGAGCGAAGGTGCGGCTGACCGTGCCGTCGGCGTCGAGGGCGGTGGAGCCGTCCCGGTCGAGGGTGACCACGACGTGCCGGGCGCCCGAGCGGGCGCGCAGGTCGTCCGCCGCGTCGCGCACGGCGGCGGCCCGCTCCGTCCCGCGGCCGAGGGAACCGCCGAGCAGCCGCTCCGCCTCCTTGGCGTTCGGGGTGACGAGGTCCGGCCGTGCGAAGGCCCAGTCGGCGAGCTCGTGCGCGTCGATCACGAGGAGGCCGGGGCGCCCGACGGCGAGCAGGCGCTCGACAGCCTCGCGGAGGATCCCCGAGCCGTAGTCGCAGACCAGGACGGCGTCGGCGCCCGCGGCGGCCTCGGCGGCGGCACCGGCGAGCAGGGCCAGCTCGTCGTCGGCCGGGCGGTGCGGGCCGGAGTCGACGCGCAGCATCACGCTGTCGCCGCCGACCACGCGGGTCTTGATCGTCGTCGCAGCGCCGGTGCGGACGACCCGGGAGGTGTCCAGGCCGGCCCGCTCGAGGGCGCGCACGAGCCGATCGCCCTCGGAGTCGCGTCCGGCCACGCCGACCGTGCGGACGACGGCGCCCAGCGCGCGCAGGTTGGCGGCGGTGTTGGCGGCCCCGCCCGCGACGTCGACGACGTCCTCGAGCCGCAGGACCGGCGCGGGCGCCTCCCGCGTGACGCGCTCCGCCTCGCCGAGCCACCAGGAGTCGAGGATGAGGTCCCCGATCACGGCGACGACCGGCGGGCGCTCGTGGACGTGCGCCAGGAGGGCGCTCGCCCGCTGGAGCGCCGAGCCCTCGAGGCTCATCGCGCGCCTCCCCGCAGAACGGGCAGGCCGAAGTGCACGACCGTGGTCGTGGTCATCTCGTCGAGCAGCTCCGGGCCGTAGCCGAAGCCGGAGCCGGACGCTCCGCGGGGCTGGGCGCTGCCGCCCGGCGCTCCTCCGAAGACGCCGTTGACCTTGACTGTGCCGACCGGCAGCGTCGCCGCGGCGCGGTGCGCGTGCTCCATGTCGGCGGTGAGGATCGAGGCGGCCAGGCCGTAGGGGCTCGCGGCGGCCAGGTCCAGGCCCTCGTCGAAGGAGTCGACGACGCGGATCGGCGCGACGGGCCCGAAGGTCTCCTCCGTCATCACCAGCATCGACTCGGTGCAGTCGGCCAGGACGGTCGCGGGGTAGAAGGTGCCGTCCCCGGGGGTGCCGCCGGTGAGGGCGCGCGCGCCGCTGTCGAGCGCCTCCGTGACGTGCTCGTGGACGGCGTCGCGCATGCGGGCGTCGACGAGGCGGGGGAGCGGGCCTGCGTTCCAGCGATCGGCCTCGGCGACGAGCGCCGCCGTGAACGCCTCGGCGATGTCGCGGTGCACGTAGATCCGCTCGACGGAGGTGCAGATCTGGCCGGCGTTGGCGAAGGCGCCCAGCGCGGCCTGCTCGGCGGCCCAGACCGGATCGACGTCGCGGTCGACGACGAGCGCGTCGTTGCCGCCGTTCTCGAGGATCACGTGCGCGCCGGTGACGGCGGCGACCCGGGCGAGCGCGCGGCCGGTGGCGGTCGAGCCGACGTGGGCGAGGACGTCGACGCCCTCGGTGCGCGCCAGCTCGTCGCCGACCGCCCCGTCGCCCTCGACCAGGGTCAGCACGCCCTCGGGCAGCGCCTCGGCGAGGATGCTCGTGAAGAGGGCGCCCGTGCCCGGACTGCGCTCGCTCGGCTTGTGCACGACGACGTCACCGGAGACGATCGCGGCGCCCAGGAGGCCCGCAGCGACGGCGACCGGGTCGTTCCACGGAGTGAGGGCGAGCACGACACCGCGCGGGTGCGGCAGGGCGAGATCGACGTTGAGCGCCCCTCCGCGCAGGCTCCTCCCGCGGTGCAGCGGGCCGAGCTCGGCGTACTGGAGCAGCGTGTCGACACCGGCGCGGACGCCGCCCAGGGCGTCGCCGGCGGGCTTGCCCGTCTCCTGCGTGTTGAGGTCGGCGAGCTCCTGCTCGCGCTCGGCCACGCGGTGGGCGGCGGCACGGAGCAGGGCGCCGCGCTCGGCGGGCGCGGTGGCGGCCCACGCGGGGAACGCGGTCCGCGCGCGGCGGACGGCGTCGGCGGCGGTCGTGGCGGGGGTCGTGATGTCGATGGTCACGGTCACCTCTCGGTCGGGGGCGCCCGCGGAGTGGCGAACGCATCCGTCCGGTACCCGGGTGGTGCGCGCCTAGACACGCCGCCTCCGGAATCCGCCCCCGGATCGGCGACGGGCTCGCCCCCGATCCGGTTTCGGATCGGCCCCGGCGGGGAAGTGGAGGAGTGCACCGTCCCCGGAGCGGCGCCCGCGCGCCCTCCGCACCTGAGAGGAACCCGTCGTGGTCGCCATCGCCCCCCTCCGAGAGCCCTTCGCCGGAGTCGAGAGGATCGCCGTCCTGCGCGGCGGCGGACTCGGCGACCTGCTGTTCGCGCTGCCCGCCGTCGACGCCCTCGCGGCCGCCTACCCGGGAGCCGAGATCACCCTGCTCGGGACGCCCGCGCACCGGGTCCTGCTGACGGGCGTCGAGTCGCCGATCGCCGACGTCGAGATCCTGCCGGTGGCGCAGGGCGTCCGCGACGGAGAGGGGGAGGACCCCCGGGTCGTCGAGGACTTCACCGAGCGGATGCGCGCGCGCCGCTTCGACCTGGCCGTGCAGCTGCACGGCGGCGGGCGCTACTCCAACCCGTTCCTCCAGCGCCTCGGCGCGCGCCACACGGTCGGGTCGCGCACCGACGACGCCGCGGAGCTCGAGCGCACGATCCCCTACGTCTACTACCAGCACGAGATGCTGCGGGCGCTCGAGATCGTCGGGCTGGCCGGAGCGCCCGCGACCCGCCTCGAGCCGGCGCTCGCCGTGGATCCGGAGCGGCGGGACCGCCTCGCCGCGGCGCTGCCCGCGGGCGGCCCGCTGGTGCTGATCCACCCCGGCGCGACCGATCCCCGCCGGCGCTGGCCCGCCGCCTCCTTCGCCGCCGTGGCGACGGAGCTGCTGGCGGACGGCGCGCGCGTGCTCGTGGTGGGCGACGCCTCGGACGTGCCCGCCGCCGACGAGATCGTCGCCGGAGCGCCGGGAGCGGTCTCCTGGGCGGGCGTCGTGGACCTCCCGGACCTCGCTCCGCTGCTCTCGCTCGCCGACCTCGTGCTCGGCAACGACTCCGGACCCCGCCATCTCGCCGCCGCGGTCGGCGCTCCGACGGTCGGGGTCTTCTGGGTGGGCAACGCGATCAACGCCGCGGCCCTCGGGCGGCAGCGCCACCGGGTGCAGCTGAGCTGGACCACGCACTGCCCGGTCTGCGGGCGCGACGCCACGCAGGTCGGCTGGACCGCTCCGCGCTGCGAGCACGACGTCACGTTCGTCGGCGACGTGCGCGTCGAGGCGGTGCTCGAGGACGTCCGCGGGGTGCTCGCCTCCACCCGCTGAACCGCGAGACGCCACCTCGGTACGCGACGCGCCGGGGCGTGCGGACCGAGGTGGCGTCTCGCGGCGGGGGATCCGGGGCGCGCCCGGATCAGCGGATCACGGCCAGGACGGCTCCTCCTCGTGCGTGATGACGAGCTCGCGGACCTCGCAGCCGCGCGGCTGGCCGAGGACGAACATGACGGCGTTCGCCACGTTCTCCGGGTCGTTCAGCAGCGCGTCCGGACCCGGCTTGTACTGCTCGTCGCGGTCGTCGAAGAAGCGCGTCTTCATGCCCGACGGGATCAGCGTGGTCACGCCGATCTCGCCCTTGGTCTCGGCCGCGAGCGCGCGGGTGAAGCCGAGCACGCCGAACTTCGAGGCGCAGTACGCGGTCGCGTCCGAGACGGCCTTGATCGCGAGCGAGGAGGCGACGGTGACGACGCGGCCGTGCGTCTCGGTGAGGAAGGGCAGGGCCGCCCGGACGACGGCCGCGGTGCCGAGGAGGTTGACGGAGATGACGCGCTCCCACTCCTCCGGCTCCACGTCGACGAGGCGGCCGCAGCGGTCGATGCCGGCCGCGGTCACGACGGCGTCGAGCCCGCCGTGCTCGCGGGCGATCTCGACGACCGCCTTCTCGGCCTCGCGGGTCTTCGCGACGTCGACCTGGTAGGCGGCGACGCCCTCCTTCACCGACGAGACGTCGCGGTCGAGCACGATCGGGGTGCCGCCGGCGGCGGTGACCGCGGCGGCGACGGCCGCACCGAGCCCGGAGGCTCCTCCGGTGATCAGGACGCGGCCGATGGGGGTGGGAGTGGTGCTCATGGTTTCCTTCCGGGGGTGGTCTGCGGGCCTCGTGGGCCGCGGGTCAGCCGACACGCGCGAGCGCGGCGGCGAGATGAGTGGTCGAGCGGCCCGGGTGGTACGGCACGGTCAGGACCCGGCCGCCCCACTCCGCCACCGTCGCCGTCTCGGGGAGGGACTCGGCGGAGTAGTCGCCGCCCTTCACCCAGACGTCGGGGCGGATGCGGCGCAGCGCCTCGTCCGGCGTGTCCTCGCCGAAGACCAGCACGGCGTCGACGCACTCGAGCGCGAGCAGCAGGTCGACGCGGTCGTCCTCGGGGATGATCGGCCGCGCCGCGCCCTTGAGGCGCCGGACGGAGTCGTCCGAGTTGAGGCAGACGATCAGGCAGTCGCCGAGCGCGCGCGCGGCCGAGAGGGTGCGGGCGTGGCCGGCGTGGAGCAGGTCGAAGCAGCCGCCGGTCGCGACCACGGTGCCTCCTGCCGCGCGGACGGACTCGGCGACGCGCAGGGCGTCGACACCGCCGCCGTGGAGGGGAGCGGGGTCGGCGGGAGCGGAGAGGGAGGCGACCCCTCCCGCGAGGAGGTAGGCGCCGGCCGCGGCGACCGCCGCCTGCACCGCCTCCGAGGTGCTCGCGCCCTCGGCGAGGGCGACCGCGGCGGAGGCGGCGAACCGGTCGCCCGCGCCGCACGGGTCGGTGGGCGGCACGGCGACGGCCGGTGCGACGACCGGGACGCCGGCGCCGCGGGAGCGCAGCAGTGCGCCGGAGGATCCCATCGTCACGGTGACCGCACCGCAGCCCCAGCGCTCGAGGAGGGTGGTCGCGGCGGACTCGGCGCGCGTCACTCCGCGGCCGACGGCTCCCGAGAAGGCGGTGGCCTCGGCCAGGTTCGGGGTGGCGAGGGAGGTGGCGGCGACCGGCTGCGAGCCCCGCGGGTGCGGATCCCACACCAGCGGCACGGTGAGCGCGTCGAGCGCCGTGCGGAGCGACGGCTCCTCGGTCAGGCGGCGGCCGTAGTCGGCGACGATCACGGCGTCGGCGTCGGCGAGCGCGGCGAGCATGGCGTCAGTGACGCCGGGGATGGGCGGCGTCTCGCAGCCGCGGTCGATCCGTACGACGGCCTGGCCGGAGGCGGCGACGCGGGTCTTCACCGGCGTCGGCGCTCCCGAGGGCCCGGCGACCAGGCGGACGCCGGACAGCTCGGCGCGCAGCTCCGCCACGTCCGGATCCGAGTCCTCGGCGAGCGCGGTCACCAGCGTCACCTCGTGCCCGTCGCGGGCGAGCATCCGGGCGACGAGCCCGGCACCGCCGGCGCGGGCGCTGCGGGCCGACACGTCGACCACGGGGACGGGGGCGTCCGGGCTCAGCCGCTCGGCGGGTCCGGAGAGGTCGACGTCGAGCATCACGTCGCCGACGACGACGAGGCGCAGGCGGCTCACGCGGCGGCCGCCGTCCGTGCGCGGATCCGGTGCTCGAAGGCCCGGCAGAGCGCGTGCACGAGCACCAGCTGCGCCTCCTGCACATTGGAGCCGTGGCCCTCGAGGGCGATCGCCTCGTCGCAGAGCTCGGTGAGCGGGTTCGGCCCCTCGCCGGTCAGCGCCCACGACCGGGCGCCCGCCGCACGGGCGGCCTCCGCGGCGTGGAGGAGGTTCGCGCTGCGTCCGCTGGTGGAGAGCAGCACCACGACGTCCCCCGCCCGGGCGTGCGCGGTGACCTGGCGCGAGAACACGTGGTCGAAGCCGTAGTCGTTGCCGATCGCGGTCAGGCTCGACGTCTCGGCGTGCAGCGAGATGGCGGAGAAGGGGACGCGGTCGCCGTCGAAGCGGCCGACGAGCTCGGCGGTGAGGTGCTGCGCCTCGGCCGCGGAGCCGCCGTTGCCCGCGGCGAGCAGGCGCGCGCCGGAGTGCAGGCGGTCGGCGAGCTCGACGCCCCAGGCGGCGATCCTGTCGGAGTGGCGCTCCAGCTGCGCGACCGCGTCGAGCGCGCGCGCCACGTGGTCGTCGACGAGGCGCCGGGCGGCGTCGGCCGGGGTGTCCAGAACGGTGTCGATGGTCGCGGTGTCGATGGTCATCGTCGCGGAGCCGCCTTCCGGGTGGTGGGGGATGAGGGTGCGCTCGTGGCGCCGGTGAGGAGCGACTCGTCGCCGAGGCCGGCGAGGGTCGTGACGTAGGCGCGCTCGGTGTCGGCGGCGACGCGGTCCCAGGAGTAGCGGGACTCGACGCGCTCGCGTCCGGCGGCCCCGTAGGCGCGGGCGCGGTCGGGGTCCTCCAGCAGCGAGCCGAGGGCGGCGGCCAGGGCGACCGGGTCGCGCGGAGGCACGTGGACCCCGGTGACGTCCTCGACCACGGTGTCGATCAGGCCGCCCACGGAGGAGGCGACGACCGGCACGCCGCAGGCCATCGCCTCGAGCGGAGTGATGCCGAACGGCTCGTACCAGGGCGCGCAGACCACGACGTCGGCCGAGCGGAGCATCGCGGGCATCTCGGTCTGCGAGAGCTGGCCGACGAAGTCGACACGGTCCGCGACGCCGAGGCTCTCGGCGACGCCGTGCAGCCGCTGGTACTCGGGGTCCGCGGTCAGCGCGTCGCCGGAGCCGGAGCCCCCGACCACGACGAGCTCGGCGTCGTGGCCGGCCGCGACCAGGTGCGCGAGCGCCTCGATCGCGATGCCCATGCCCTTGCGCGGCACCAGGCGTCCGATGGTCATCAGCCGCGAGCGCTCGCCGCGGGGCGCGACCGGGCCCTCGACCGAGAACCGGTCGATGTCGACTCCGCAGGGCACCACCGAGATGCGCGAGGTCGGCACGCCGAGCCCCTTGAGCTCGAAGGCCTCGTCCGAGCAGGTGGCGACGACGCCGTCGGCCTTCTGGCCCACTCCGGGCTCGAGCCAGGCGCGCTCCTCGGGGCTGGTGTCGAGCGCACCCTGCTGGCGGCGCTTGACCACGCCCAGCGCGTGGAAGGTGTGGAGGACGGGCACGCGCCGCCCGGTGGCGCGCTCCACCCGCTCGGAGGCGTCGAGCGCGGCGACCCCGGACATCCAGAAGTGGCTGTGCACGAGGTCCGGCCGCTCCTGCAGCCACTCCTCGGTGAGGTCGACGGCGAAGTCGCCCATGAAGGGCAGCAGCTCGTCCTTGGACACCCGGCGCGGCGGTCCGGCGTCGATGTGCACGACCTCGACTCCCGAGGTGAAGGGCACGCGCCGGGGGAGGGAGGGGTCGTCGCGGCGGGTGTAGACGACGACGCGGTGGCCGCGGCGGGCGAGCGCGTCGGCGAGCGCCGCCACGTGGACGTTCTGACCGCCGGCGTCGACGCCGCCGAGGGTCGCCAGCGGGCTCGCGTGCTCCGAGACCATGGCGATCGTCAGCGCGGGCGCGGCGGAGAGGTGCTGCTTCATCGGGTGCTCCCTTCCAGAGCGGGCTCCGGCGACCGGCGTCCGGGGAGGTCGGCGAGGACTTCGTCCCAGTCGCGGTGGAACCGGGCGAGGCCGTAGCGCGCGAGCGCGGCCTCGCGGGCGACGGCGCCGGCGCGGGCGGCGCGGTCCGGGTCCTCGACGAGCGCCCGGGCCGAGGCGACGAGGGCGTCGAGGTCGTTCGAGACCGCTCCGGCCTCGGGCGGGACGGCGCGCCCCGCCTCCGTCACGTCGAGCGCGACGACGGGCATCCCGAGGTGCATCGCCTCCAGCAGCGCGAGGCCGAGGGAGGTCCAGCGGAACGGGTGCAGGTAGACCCGGCGGCGGGCCAGGGCCGCGTGCATCGCCTGCGTGCGGACGTCGCCGAGGACCGTCACGTCCTCCAGGCCCGGCAGCTCGGCGAGCCGGTCGGTCTTCATCCCGAAGACGTCCAGCGGAGCGACCGCGCCGAAGCGGGGGAGCAGGTCGGTCCCGGCGACCCGGCCCCGGCGGACGGGCTCGTTGACGACCACGCCGAAGTGCGGCAGCTCGCCGGTGTAGAGGGGACCCGGGTCGTGGATCCCGTGCTCGATCACCGTCGTCCGCGTCGATCCGGTGTCCCACATCAGGGCGTTGAAGTGGGTGACGTGGACGATCAGCAGGTCGTCGCGGTCGGCGAGCGGGTGGCGGTTGTCCGGCACGTCCCCGCGGGGGGTGTTGTGCTCCACGTAGACGGCGGGCACGTCGCGGCCGAGGCGTCGCCCGAGCAGGCGCTCGGCCTCGGCGAGCTCCTCGGGCCTCTGGAGGAGGACCGCGTCGACGTCGGCGTCGTGCAGCTCCTCGGGGGCGATCTCGACGGCGCTCGGCCAGTCGCGGCCGCCGGTGCCCAGGCCCCAGCTGTCGCGGGGCGGAGTCGTGGGGAGCAGGTAGGTGTGGGCGCCGCGGACGAAGGCGTCCGCCCAGCCGCCGTGCACGTGCCAGAGCAGGATCCTCATGCGATGGCCTCTCTCGGGGAAGTCGTGGGTCGGAGTCGGAGGGCGGCGGCGACCGCCTCCTCGGCGCTCACCCCCGCGAGGCAGGGATGGCCGGGGACGGGGCACACGCGGGCGCGCGAGCCGGCGCAGGGCGCCTCCTGGTCGCCGAGCAGCGCGACCGGGACGCCGTAGGGCGCCCAGCGCACGGCCGGGACGACCGGCGCGAAGAGGCTGACCACGGGGGTTCCGACCGCGGCGGCGAGGTGCGCGGGGCCGGTGTTGCCGCAGATCACGACCTCGGCGCCGGCCAGCACCTCGGCGGCGCCGGGGAAGTCCGTCGCCCCGCCGAGGTCGATGCCGCGGGAGCCCGCGACCTCGGCCGTGAGGGAGCGCTCGCCCGGGCCGCCGGTGACGACGACGGCGAGGCCCGCGTCCGCCAGCAGCTCGACGGCGCGGGCCGCGTTCGCCGCGGGCCAGGCGCGGGCGGGGACGGCTGCCCCGGGGTGCACGACCGCGTAGGGGCCGATCCCCTCGAGAGCGGCGGGCAGCACGCCCTCGCGGCGCACGCGGAGCCGTCCGTCGTCGCCGGCGGGCAGCGCGAAGCCGGCCGCCGCCGCGATCGCGAGCGCGCGCTCCGGCTCCGGCTGGTCCTCCTCGAGGGTCTCGCCCGGGACGAGGCGCACATCGAGCAGGGCGCCCGCGAAGTCGACCGAGGCGCCCGTGATGCGGGCGACACCGGCGAGGCGGAGCAACAGGGCCAGCGGAAGCGGCGACTGGTGGAAGGAGGTGAGGACCACGGCCTCGTCCGGCGCGAACTCCTCGACGATCGCGCGCAGCTCGTCGACGAGCTCGCCGTCGACGGGGCGGGAGGCGTCGCCGATCCACGGGCACCACCAGGTGCGGACGGAGGAGGGACCCGGCAGCAGCGCGGCCGCGGGCGCTCCCTGCGGACCGCTCAGCAGCAGCACCTCGGCGTCGGCCGCGATCGCGCGGACGGCGGGTCCGCACAGCAGGACGTCTCCCGCGCTGTCCAGGCGGGCGACGAGCACGCGGCGCCTCACTCGGCGTCCTCGTCGGGCTGCATCGCGAGCAGCAGCTCGACCGCCTCGAGGAGCGTCGCCGCCTGCAGCGGAGCGGCGTCCACCTCCTCGGCGCGGGTGATCGGAGTCGGCACCAGCACTCCACGGGCGCCGGCCGCGGCGGCGGCGCCGACGTCGGCCCCGATGTCGCCGATCACGGCGAGGGAGCGTGCCGGCAGTCCCAGCTGCTCGGCGGCGCCGAGCACCATGCCGGGCCGGGGCTTCCGGCAGGAGCAGCCGTCCTCCGGGCCGTGGGGGCAGAGCATCCACACGTCGAAGCCGCCGAAGAGCTCGTCCACGCGCCGGTTCACCGCGTCGGCCTGGCCGCGGTCGATGATCCCGCGGGCGATCCCGGACTGGTTGGTGACCACGCCCAGAACCAGCCCCGCCTCGCGCGCGCGCTCGACCGCGGCGAGGGCGGTGGGCATCGGGGAGACCTGCGCCGGGTCGCCGTTGTAGGGCACGTCGACCACGAGCGTCGCATCGCGGTCGAAGAGGATCCCCCGCAGGCGCGGGGCCCTCGCGCGCTCGTCGGCGCTCCGGGAGGAGGAGTCGTTCACCTTCTCCTCGTACCCCTCGACCGGGGATGTAAACCCCCTTCCGGAGAAGTCGGTCCGTCCGGGCGCGTCGCTCGCATCTGCGGGCGGCGCGTCTGAGGTGCGCGCAGCGGGGTACGGGGACTCCGACAGGAAGGAGGCGCCGTGCGCGCTCTCACCGCCCCGGACGGGACTCCGGAGATCCTCGCGCTGCGCGCCCTCAAGCTCGGCGACCTGCTCGTCGCCGTCCCGGCGCTCAAGGCCCTGCGCCGCGGCTTCCCGGACCACCGGCTGATCATGGCGACCACGCCCTGGCTCGAGCCGATCGTCGATCTGGTCGAGGGCCTGGACGCGCTCGTGCCCACCCTCCGCGGACTCGACGACCCGCTGCCGATGGCCGCCGGCCGGGTCGAGCTCGGCGTGAACCTCCACGGCAACGGCCCGGAGTCGCGGCTGCGGCTGCGCGAGATCGCGCCCGAGCGCACGCTCGAGTTCCGCGTCCCGGCGCTGGACCCGGGCGCGGGCCCGGAGGACCCACGGCCGCTCTGGATCGACGGCGAGCTGGAGCGCGCCCGCTGGGCCCGCCTGGTGAACTCGATCGGTCTCGACGCCGACCCCGAGGACGTCGCGATCGCCGTCCCGGAGGAGCCCGCCTCGGCCCCCGGAGCCGCCGTCGTGCACATCGGGGCCTTCTACGGCTCGCGCGAGTGGCCGGAGGAGCGCTTCGCCGCGGTGGCCCGCGCCCTCACCGCCGAGGGGCACCGCGTCGTCTACACCGGGGGCGCGAACGAGGCCGACCGCGCCCGCCGCGTCGCCGAGCTCGCCGGCACGGGCGAGGTGCTGGCGGGGGAGCTCGCGCTCAGCGGGTTCGCCGCGGTCGTCGCGGCCGCCGAGGTCGTGGTGACCGTCGACACCGGAGCCGCGCACCTCGCCTCCGCGTACGGCGTCCCCTCGGTCGTGATCTTCGGTCCGGCACCGCCCGAGGCCTGGGGCCCTCCGGCCTCGGGTCCGCACGTCGTGCTGACCGACGCCTCCCTCCGCCGCGGCGACGTCTTCTCCGCCGAGCCGGACCCGGCGCTGCTCGCGGTCCAGGTCGACGACGTCCTCGCCGCCCTCTCGTCGCTCCCGTCGCGTGCCGAGGCCCACCTCAGGCGGACTTCAGCCGCGTCGCCGGTCGGACCGGAGTGACCGTGGCCACGCGGGCCCGGGGAGCGCGCGGCTGATGGCTGCGCGAGGGGGCGCCGAGCCGGTCGGCGAGCTGCGCGAGGATCCGCCGCTGCAGGCGCGAGACCTGCATCTGCGTCGTCCCCAGGGCGTCGGCTATCTGCTGCTGGGTCCGCTCCTCGACGAAGCGCATGCGCAGGAGCTCGCGCTGGCCCTCCTCGAGCTCGGCGAGGGCCTCGGCGAGCCCGTGCCGCCGGTCGATCTCGAGCAGCCGCTCGTCCTCGCCGCCGAGGGTGTCGCCCAGGCCGACGCCGCCCTCGCCCACGGTCTCGTCGAGGGAGAGCGGATGCCCCGCGAGGCGCGCGTCGGCCACCTCCGTCGCGTCCACTCCGAGGCGGCGGGCGATCTCCTGGTCGGTGGGGTGACGGCCGAGCTCCTGCGCGAGCTCGTCGGCGACGACGGTGGAGCGGCGGTGCAGCTCCTGCACGCCGCGCGGCGGCCGGATCATCCAGCCGAGGTCGCGGAGGTGGCGCTTGAGCTCGCCGGTGATCGTGGGGACGGCGAACGCGGCGAAGCTGTCTCCGCGCTCGGGAGTGAAGCGGCGGGCGGCCTTCACGAGGCCCACGTAGGCGACCTGGCGCAGATCCGCCCAGTCGCCTCCGCTCCGGGAGACCCGGCGGGCCATGGCCTCGGCCAGGCCCAGGTGGTCGAGCACGATGCGCTCGCGGATGCGCGCGCCCTCGGCGGCCTCCGCGCTCACCGCGGCCTGGAAGAGCGAGAGCGTGCGGGCGTCCTTCTCCTCCCGTGCCGCCTCGGTGAGGGCGCTCGGGCGGTCGGTGCGGGGGTCGAGATCGATCGTGCTCATCAGTGCTCCTTCCGGGCACGCTCGCGCGGAGGCCCGGCGCGGCCTGCGGTGCGGCGCTCGGGCCCTCTCGACGAGAGGCCCGGGGTCAGCGCACCACTGCTCCTGCTCGCTCGGGGAGTCCGTTGACTCGGAGCAGTGCTGTCCGGTAGAAGCAGTCGCCGCGAGGCGCGCACCGTGCCCGGGGCGGAGGCGCCACGGCCCCCGCGATCCCGGGCGCCGCACCGGCTCCCGCCGGTAGGATCGGGGTCGTATGTCTGAGCTCACCCCGCCCCTGGAAAGCGCGCCGGACGCGCACCCGTTCACGACCGCGACCGGGAGCGACGTCCGCGTCCGCTTCTGCCCCTCGCCGACCGGGACCCCGCACGTCGGCCTCATCCGCACCGCCCTGTTCAACTGGGCGTACGCGCGCCACACCGGCGGTACGTTCGTCTTCCGCATCGAGGACACGGACGCCGCCCGCGACAGCGAGGAGAGCGTGGAGCAGATCCTCGACGCGCTGCGCTGGCTGAAGCTCGACTGGGACGAGGGCGTCGGAGTCGGCGGCCCGCACGGCCCGTACCGGCAGTCCGAGCGCACCGATGTCTACCTCGACGTGATCGCGCGCCTGACGGCCTCGGGGCACCTCTACGAGAGCTACTCCACGGCCGAGGAGATCGACGCGCGCAACGAGGCGGCCGGCCGCGCGAAGCAGCACGGGTACGACAACCACGACCGCGACCTCACCGAGGAGCAGCGCGCCGCCTTCCGCGCCGAGGGCCGCGCCCCGGCGCTGCGCCTGCGCGTGCCGGACGCCGACCTGTCCTTCGACGACCTGGTCCGCGGCCCGATCACGTTCCCCGCGGGCTCCTTCAGCGACTTCGTCGTGGTGCGCCCCAACGGCCAGCCGCTCTACACGCTGGTGAACCCGGTCGACGACGCGATCATGCAGATCACCCACGTGCTGCGCGGCGAGGACATCCTGCCCTCGACCGCCCGGCAGATCGCGCTGTACCACGCGCTGATCGACATCGGAGTGACGACCTTCGTCCCGCGCTTCGGGCACCTCCCCTACGTGATGGGCGACGGCAGCAAGAAGCTCTCCAAGCGCGATCCGTCCTCGAATTTCTTCCACCACCGCGACCGCGGCTTCATCCCGGAGGGCCTGGTCAACTACCTCGCCCTGCTCGGCTGGTCGCTCACGCACGACCGCGACGTCTTCTCGATCGACGAGATGGTCGCCGCCTTCGACGTCGCCGACGTGAACCCGAATCCCGCCCGCTTCGACCTCAAGAAGGCCGAGTCGATCAACGGCGACCACATCCGCCTCCTGGCCGTCGACGACTTCACCGAGCGGACGATCCCGTACCTCGTGGCGGCCGGAGTGCTCGCGGGCGAGCCGACCGCCGAGCAGCGCGCCGTGCTCGACGCCGCCGCACCCCTCGTGCAGGAGCGGATCGGCCTGCTCGGGGAGGCCCCCGGCATGCTCGGGTTCCTCTTCACCGCGTCCGACGCGCTCGAGTACGACGAGGACGCGCTGAAGGGCCTGCCCGCGAACGCCGGCGAGGTGCTCGCCGCCTCGATCGGCGCCCTCGAGCTCGTCCCCGCGTCCGAGTGGCTGACGGCCTCGATCCAGGAGGCGCTCGCCTCCGCGCTGATCGAGGGCCTCGGCCTCAAGCCCCGCATCGCCTACGGGCCGCTGCGCACCGCGGTCTCCGGACGCCGCGTCTCGCCGCCGCTGTTCGAGTCGATGGAGATCCTCGGCAAGCAGGAGTCGATCGCCCGCCTCGACCGCCTGGGCGCTCACCTCGGCGCCTCCCGGCAGGCCTGACCGTGGCGGAGACGGTCGGCGGACGATACGACGTCGTCGTGATCGGCGGGGGCCCCGCCGGGCTCTCCACCGCGCTCAACCTCGTCCGGGCGCGCCGGAGCGTGCTGCTGCTCGACAGCAACCGCCCGCGGAACGCTGCGACCCTGCACTCGCACGGGTTCCTCACCCGCGACGGCATCTCGCCGCTCGAGCTGCGCCGCCTCGGCCGCGAGGAGTTCGAGCGCTACGAGGCCGCCGAGGTGCACAACGCCCTCGTCACGTCGGTCGAGCGCTCCGGCGGCGAGTTCGTGGTCGGCGCGCGCGGCGTGCGCGGCAGCGCCGACCGCTCCGTCGTCGCCACCGCCGTCGTGGTCGCCGCGGGGCTGCTCGAGACGCCGCCCGCGCTCCCGAGCCTGCGCGCCTACTACGGCACCGCCGTGCACAGCTGCATGGAGTGCGACGGCTACGAGAAGGCGGGGGAGGCGCTCGCCCTGATCGGCGAGACCGACGACCTCGCGGAGCGGGCCATGCTCCTCTCGCAGTGGTCGACCGACCTGATCGTCTTCACCAACGGCGTCGGGACGGTGAGCGACGCCGACGAGTCGCTGCTCGCCTCCATCGGCATCCGGGTCGACCGGCGCCCGGTCGCCGACCTCGCCGGGGAGCGCGCCGAGATGACCGGCGTCCGCCTCGTCGACGGCGACGTCGTCCCGCGCACCGGGGCGTTCGTCCGCCCCGTCTGGACGCCCGCGCTGGACTACCTGGACGCGGCCGGCCCCGACCGCGACGCCGACGGCTTCCTCCGCGTCGACGCCGGCGGCCGCACGTCCGTCCCCGGCCTCTACGCCGCCGGCGAGGTCACCCCTCCCGGCCCGCAGCAGCTGATCGTCGCCGCCGGATCGGGCGCCCAGGTCGCCTCCGCGATCAACCGCGACCTCGTCCGCGCCCGCCTCGGCGAGGCCGCCCCGGAGTCCGAGGGCAGCGTCGTCCGCGGCTCGATTTGAGCGGGATGCCCGCGTAGGGTACTGTCGTCTCTCGGCGCTCGGGTCTCGATCCGGTCGCCGCCTGGTCCCGGGATCACCTCCGGATGACCATTGGGGTATGGTGTAATTGGCAACACGGCTGATTCTGGTTCAGTTGTTCTTGGTTCGAGTCCAGGTACCCCAGCACTGATCTCCTCCGCGGCACTCCGCGCGACGCCCTCGTTCGTGGCGTCCTCCTCCGGGCCCGCTCCCGCGTGAACCGCTCTCGGCGGCGTCCGCAGTATCCCCCCTCCGGCCGACGCGGCCGTCCGAGGCGCTGTGACACGATGGAACCTGTACGTCTCTCAGGTACCCGCGTCGCGCGGGTCGGACGAAAGGTCGCCCGCCCATGGAACCGGATCTCCTCTGGATCGTCCTCGCCGGAGTCGCCGTCGGCGCACTCCTGCTGATCGCCCTCATCGGCTTCTTCCTCTTCCGCGCGTGGTACCAGGTGCCGCAGGCCGACGAGGCGATCGTGATCGTCGGGAAGAAGCAGAAGGGCGAGGACGGCCTCACCTCGAACATGACCGTCATCACCGGCGGCGGCGCGTTCGTGAACAAGCTGACCCAGCGGTCCGACCGCATCTCGCTGCGCTCCCGCCAGATCAAGATGGAGCCGGTCGCGCAGACCAAGAACGGCGTGACCATCCACCTCGCGGGCGTCGCCCTGGTCAAGATCGGGTCCACGGCCGACCAGGTCCGCGCCGCCGCCGAGCGCTTCGCGTCGCAGGACCAGTCGATCGACGTCTTCACCACCGAGCAGCTCGAGGGCGCCCTCCGCGGCGTCGTCGCGAAGCTCAGCGTCGAGGAGGTCATGCAGGACCGGCAGAAGCTGGGAGACGAGATCGCCGAGGGCATCAAGGGCGACCTGCTCGCCCAGGGCCTCGTGCTCGACTCCTTCGCGATCCAGGGCGTCACCGACCGCAACGGCTACATCGAGGCGCTCGGAGCGCAGGAGATCGAGCGCGTCCGCCGCGAGGCCGACGTCGCGCGGATCAACGCGGCCCGCGAGGTCAAGGCTCGCCAGCTGGCCACGGACGAGGCGAACCTGATCGAGCAGACCGCCTACGACAAGAACACCGCCGCCGCGAAGTCCGAGGTCGGCCGCGCCAACGCCGAGGCCGAGCAGGCCGAGAACCTGGCCCGCGCCGAGCGCGAGCAGGCCGTCCTCGTGCAGCGCGCCGAGAACCGGCAGGCCGAGCTCGACGCCGACGTCAAGCGCGTCGCGGACGCCGAGAAGTACCGCCGTCAGACCGAGGCCGACGCCGACGCCTACGGACGCGAGAAGAAGGCCGAGACGGACCGCCAGGTCGCGCAGCAGGTCTCGGACGCCGAGGCGTACGCCGTCCAGCGCCAGGCGGAGGCGCGCCAGGCGTCCGCCGCCGCCGAGGCCGCCGCCGTGAGCGCCCGCGCCGAGGCCGAGGCCCACGCACTGCGGGCCAAGGCGGGCGCCGAGGCCGAGGCGCTGCGCGCGAACGCGACCGCCGAGGCGGAGGCCATCCGCGCGAAGGGCGAGGCGAGCGCGGCGGCCATCGCGGCCGAGGCGGAGGCGCTCCGCGAGAATCAGGAGGCGATCCTGGGTCGCGAGCTCATCGGGCAGCTGCCCTCGCTCATGGCCGAGTTCGCGAAGGGCTACCAGAACGTCGGCTCGGTGACGCTGATCGGCGGCGACACCGCCGGCACCCACATCGCGCGCGAGCAGGCGGCGGGTCTCGCCGCGACGTTCGACAGCGTCAGGTCGGCGACCGGCGTCGACCTCGGCGCGATCCTCCAGGGCCAGGCCTTCGGCCGGGGGATGGCGACCGGCGGCACCGTCGTTCCGACCGGCGCGTCGGTGGCGACGGGATCGGGTGACGCCCCGCGTCCGTCCGGCACCGGCGACCCGACCGCCGTCGCCTCCACGAGCTGACCGCAGGGTCCTGCCGATCCCCGGCGGTTCCACCACTGCCGCCGCCGTGCTCGTCGGTGGGCGCCCGTCGGCGTCCGCCCTCGAGCACGGCGTGCGGCGTTCTGCGCGACCGGGTCGTGCCCCTGCCCGGCGTCGAGCGGCCCCGCTCAGGCCAGCGGCTTGCGCATCTGCAGGGACGTCGTCTCGTAGCCGAGCGACTCGTACAGCGCCCGCGCGACGGTGTTGAAGCCGAACACGTTCAGCGCGAGGGCGGAGCCGCCGCGGGAGCGGACGTGCGACTCCGCGAGCAGCATCGCCGCCCGGCCGAGGCCGCGGCCGCGCTCGGCGGCGTCGATCTGCACGTCCCAGACGTATCCGACGCCCTCGAGCCCGCTCGGTTGCGGGCCGAGCCAGAGCGACCCGACCGCGCGGCCGTCCTCGGAGACGAGGAGCACGTCGTGCCCGGCGGCGGGGGAGCCGCCCGGGAAGTACTTCTCGTACGAGGTGTCGGCGTTGCGCGTCGCGGCCGCCTCGTCGTCGCCCGCCCGCATCCGGTCCTCGATGTACGCCGAGCGCTGGACCCGCATCCACGTGGCGAGAGCGGCGGCGGGAATCGGCTCGAGCGTGACGGTCATCCCCTCACGATCCCACTCCTCACCGCCCCCCCGCGATCGATCCGTCGCGGACGGCCCGCGCGGGATCCGCGGACGGGCCGCTCGCGACGGATCGCCGCCGGCCCGGGTCAGTCCGGGGTCCGCTCCGCTTGCTTCCGCTTCCCCAGGCGGGTGGCGAGGAACAGCAGCGTCCCCACGACCACGTAGCCCGCCGTCGCCAGCCAGACCACGCCCGTCTGCTGCGTCAGCAGCACCACGCTCGCGATGGTCGCGAGCACCGGCACCACGCGCGGCACGGAGTAGTGGGCGTGGTCGACGCGGTCCTTCTTCAGCACCAGCACCGACACGTTCGCCGCGATGAACACCAGCAGGAGCAGCAGCACCGTCGTCTCGGCGAGCGTGCCGACGTCGCCGATCAGGCTGAGCAGCATCGTCACTCCGCCGACGACCACGATCGACACCCACGGCGTGCGGCGGCCCGGCAGCACCTTCCCGAAAGCGCTCGGAAGCAGCCCGGAGGTGGCGAGCCCGAACCCGACCCGCGACGCCATCACCATGAACAGCAGAGCGCCGTTCGCGATGGCGACCAGCGCGATGAGGCCGAACAGCCACGGCGGCACGGCCACTCCGCTCGCCGCGACCACGTCCAGCAGGGGGCCGCTGGAGGCCGCGAGCTCGTCGTTCGGCAGCACGATCACGGCGCCGAGCGCGATGAGGAGGTAGACCACGGCGGCGGTGATCAGCGCACCGAAGAGGGCCCGCGGGTAGACCTTCGAGGGGTTCCGCACCTCCTCGGCCATGTTCGCCGCGGCCTCGAAGCCGAGGAACGAGAAGAAGGCGACGATCGAGGCGGCGAACGCCCCCTGCAGCGGAGCGACGTCGGGGTTGAACTCGAGCACGCGGGAGGCGTCGCCGTCGCCGGAGCCGAAGAAGACCGCGGCGCAGACGATGACGATGACCAGTCCGCTCACCTCGATCACCGAGGCGACCAGGTTCGCCGTCAGCGACTCCTTCACACCGCGCAGGTTCACCAGGGTGAGGATCGCGATGAAGACGATCGCGGTCGGGATCGGCGGCACGTCCAGCAGAGCCCCGAGGTAGTCGCCCGCGAACGCGTTCGCCAGGGAGGCGGCCGTCGTGATGCCGGAGGCCATCATCAGGAAGCCGATCAGGAACGAGAGGTACGGCTTCCCGAACGCGCGGTCCACGTAGCGCGCCGCCCCTCCGGCGTGCGGGTACTTGGTGATCAGCTCGGCGTACGTGCCCGCCGTGAGCAGGGCGACGACCAGCGCGATCAGCAGCGGCAGCCAGATCACGCCGCCCACGTCCTCGGCCATCGTGCCGACCAGGGTGTAGATGCCGGCGCCGAGTGTGTCGCCCACGATGAAGGCGAACAGCAGCGGCCCGGTGATCACCCGCTTGAGCGACGCCTTCCCGGGAGCGGTCTCGGCGGTGTCCGTCGTGTCGGTCATCCGGACACTCCACCGAAGCGGAGGGTCCGAGCGCAAGCCTCGCCGCCCGATCGCTGCGAGATTTCTCATCATCGCGACCCGTGTGGCAGGGGCCCGGGCGGCGAGGACTCCCACAGCGCGCGGATCCCGGGACTCGGGCGATCGGCCGCATCAGAGGGAGCGGACCCGGTGCGCACAGGGTGAACAGGGGGCGACCGCGCGTGCCGCCGCGCGCCCGCACTGGGTAGGCTGGAGCGCTTCGTCGTGAGTGGAGCGGTCGCGGAGGAATCATGGGCAAGAAGCGCAACCAGGGACGATCCGGAGGCGGTCAGAGCGGGTCCGGCGGTCAGGGCGGCGGCCGCACGGCCGAGACCGCGCTGATGGTGCGGTTCCGCAGCTGGTACCGCTCGCACCTCGCCGAGGTGGGCATGCAGCACGAGCACCTCGAGGCCGACGAGGCCGTCGAGGTGCTGACCGACCTCTTCGCGATGACCCGCGACCTGCGCCCGCGCGGCTCCTTCGCCCAGCCCGACGCCGAGCTGCTCGAGGCCGTCTTCGACCAGATCGAGGCAGACCTGTCGGGGGAGGAGAGCGAGGCCGACCTCGACGACACCCTCTTCACCGTCGCCGAGGTCGTCGAGCACTTCCTCGACTTCCTCACCGACGAGGACCTCTGGACCGGCACCGACGAGGAGCTGGACGAGTGCCAGGCCGTCCTCGACGAGGTCCTCGACCTCGCCGGCTCCTTCGTGGAGGCCGTGCTCGACGACCTCGCCGAGCTCGACGAGGTCCCGGCCGAGGAGCAGCTCTCCGCCGTGCGCGCCACCGCTCTCGTGCACGCCGCCGACGTCGTGGTCGAGCACCTCGCCGCCGACGACGGCGCGACCCTCACCGAGCGCGCCGCCCGCGAGATCGCGGTCGAGGCGGGCATCTCCTCCGCGGGATCCACCCCGAGCGACGACTCCGTCCGCATCCCGGTCTCGGCCTGGTGGGACGCGCTGGTCGGCTCGGCCGTGCTAGAGCAGGAGGGATCCGCCGCAGGTCTCGGCGAGGCCGCCGTGCTCTGGCGCAGCTCCGACGCGCACGAGGCCGCCGCCGAGCGCATCGCCTACGTCGCCCGCTTCCTCGAGCAGTGGATCCTCAGCGCCCAGACCGCGCTGGCGGCCGCCGACACCGAGGACGGCGCCTTCTCCCCGGAGGAGCGCGCGGTCACCACCACCGACGCCGTGCTGGTCCGCATCGCGGTAGCCTGCCAGGCCGAGATCCACCCGGGCCTGGTCGTCGGCGAGCTGGTCGACGAGCTGGCAGCCGACTCCGGAGTCTCGCTCGACGAGGCCCTCGACGAGCGCGAGCGCATGGTCGGCACGGCCGAGCGGATGCTCGACGACACCGCCGAGCTCGGGCTGCTGCTGCACTCGCCCGAGTTCGGCTACGCGGTGCCGGAGGGCCTGGCGCCCGTCCTCGCCTCCGTCGTCCGCGCGACGGTCGTCCTCCTCGGAGAGCGCGAGGCCACCCGCCTCGAGATCCTCGACGAGGCGACCCAGGACACGGCGACGGCCTACGCGCTCCACGTCGCCCTGCTCGGGACCAAGCCCGTCGTCTGGCGGCGCCTCGAGCTCTCCTCCGAGTCGTCGCTGCGCGATCTGCACCTCGCGCTCCAGCTCTCGCTGGGCTGGACCGACGCGCAGCCGCACTACTTCAGCGTCGGCGTGCCCGACGAGGAGCAGGCTCCGATCGGCTCGCCGTCCGACGCGGAGGAGTTCGGCGCCGACCTCGTGGACGAGGCGGGCGTCGCGCTCGCCGAGGTGCTCGAGCAGGAGCAGGACGAGCTCTTCTACGTCTACGACCTCGAGGACGAGTGGCGCCACGTCATCCGTCTGGAGTCGATCGCGCCGCTGTCGTCGGCTCTGCCGCGCTGCACGGGCGCGCGCGGCGCGGCTCCGCTCGACGTGCCGGGAGGCCCCGCGGCCTGGGCCGACACGGTGCGGGCGGCGACGGACCCGTCCTCGGCCGACCACGCGGAGGCGCTCGAGGCTCTCGGCCTCGCCGCCGGAGCCTCGTTCGATCCGGCCGCGGTCGACGTCGACGGCATCAACCGCTCGCTCGGTCTCCTGCGCTCCGCGGTCTGACGCCCCGCCGGAGGGCGTCATCGGAGGAGGCCCCCGCTCCCGCTCACCGCGGGAGGCGGGGGCCTCCTCCGGTGTGGGGCGTCACGGGGTGAGCAGCAGCTTGCCGATGTGGCCGGAGGAGCGCATCACGTCGTGCGCCCGCTCGGCCTCGGCGAGCGGGACCACCTCGTCCACCACCGGGCGCACCGTCCCGGCGGCGACCAGCGGCCAGACCTCTGCGCGCACCCGCGCGACGATCGCGCGCCGCTCCTCGAGGGGCCGGGCGCGGAGGGTCGTGGCGTGCACCGCCCCGCGCTTGCGCATCAGCACCCCGAGGTCGAGCGAGCCCAGCGCACCGGACTGGTTGCCGATGAACACCACGCGCCCGCCCACGGCCAGCGCCTCCAGGTCTCGGGCCAGGTAGTCGCCGCCGACGGGGTCGAGGATCACGTCGACGCCGCGCCCGCCGGTCGCCTCGCGGATCCGGTCGACGAAGTCCTCCTCGCGGTAGTCGATCAGGACGTCGGCGCCGAGCGCGCGGCACGCCTCGAGCTTGCGGGCGCTGCCGGCCGTGACGGCGACGCGGGCGCCGAGGGCGGCGGCGATCTGGATGCCCGTGGTCCCGATCCCGCTCCCGCCGCCGTGGAGGAGGACGGTGTCGCCGGATCCGAGCCCGGCCACCATCACGAGGTTCGACCAGACGGTGGACGTCGTCTCCGGGAGGGCGGCGGCCGAGACGAGGCCGACGCCGTCCGGCACCGGCAGCACCAGGCCCGCGTCGACCGCGACGTACTCCGCGTAGCCGCCGCCGGAGAGCAGCGCGCAGACCTCGTCGCCCTCCGAGAACCCGGTCGCGTCCTCGCCGAGCGCGACGACCGTGCCGGACACCTCCATCCCGAGGATCTCGGAGGCGCCGGGCGGCGGCGGGTAGACCCCTGCGCGCTGGCCGAGGTCGGCGCGGTTGACGCCGGCGGCCGCGACGCGGACGAGGACCTCGCCGGGTCCGGGGGAGGGCGTCGGCACCTCCTCCAGCACGAGTCGGGAGTCGGGGCCGGGGTTCTCGATGCGGATCGCCTGCATGAGGGGGATGCTACGCCGCGGGCCTCGGCGCTCGCGGTGCTCCCGTCCGGCGCGGGGCCGGCTCAGCGCTGCTCCGCCAGGAACGCCAGCACCGCGTCCTTGAAGCCCCGCGCGGGCACGGTGCTGGTGTGGTCGCGGCCGGGGACGCTCACGAACCGCGCCCCCGCCTCCGCCGCCAGCAGCTCACCGCCGGGAGCGATCGGATCCGCGCCGCCGGTCACGAGCAGCGTCGGCAGGCCGGGGTGCCGCCCGTGCTCCGGGTGCGCCCCGCCGCGGACGCCGTCGGCCACCGCCACCAGCGCTGCGAGGTCGTTGCCCTGCACGCCCTCCGCCATGCCGATGAAGGCGCGGGTGAAGCCGTCGTCGATCTCGCCGCCGGAGGCGACGCGGGCCCGGGCCGCCTCCGCGTCGAAGGAGCGGAGGGGCTCGCCCACCGTCAGCCCGCCGAGGCTCAGCGATGCGAGCCGCTCCGGGTGCTCGAGCCCCAGCACCCAGCTCATCCGGGCGCCGAGGGAGTACCCGAGCACGTGGGGCGCGTCGAGGTCGTAGGAGTCGAGCACCCGCACCAGGTCGGCCACCATGGCGTCCACGCTGTAGGAGTCGGAGTGGTGCGGCTTCTCGCTCGCGCCGTGCCCGCGCTGGTCGAGCGCGACGACGCGGTACCCGGCCCGGTGCAGCGTCCGCAGCCAGCCCGACGTCTCCCAGTTGAGCACGGCGTGGGAGGCGAAGCCGTGCACGGCGAGGACGGTCGGGGCGCTCTCCTCGCCGACGGAATAGGTGGCCAGCCGCACTCCGTCGTCGGCCACGACGTACACGGGCGGAGGGAAGGCGATCACTCCACCACCCTGCCCGCCGCCGCGACGTGGAGGGGGGCACCGCGCCGCGGACACGCCGGGCGGAGTCCCAGGAGCGGAGAGCCGCCGTGCCCGGTGTCCCCGGACGGTCAGCGCGGCGGACGGGTGGAGCGGGCGAAGGGCACGGCGATCCAGAGGCGCACGGTACGGCCCTGGCCGGACCGGACTCCGAGGACGACGCACAGCACGAGGTTGAGCACGGCCAGCGCGAGGATCGCCGAGATCGTCGCGAGCGGCCAGTCGGCGCCGAGCGAGTCGCGCACCGATACCAGCGCGAGGTGCAGCGGGACCAGCATCAGCTGGAGCGCGAGGTAGGTGAGCTGCCAGTTGACGGCGACCAGGCCGTTCCGGTCGCTGAGGGTGCCGATCCGCCGCCGCGACCCCCACACCATCACGGTCGCCGTGAGGGAGATCACGGGGGAGATCACCACGAAGCCGGCGAGCGCCGAGAGCCCGGCGAACCAGACGGCCCGGGCGCCCTTGCGGTCCCGGGTGCGGTGCCGCAGCTCGTCGTCGTCCATCGTCGCCGCCTCCTCGCGCCGGGACCAGTCTCGCACCCGCCCCCCCCTCGAGGCGGGGGATCGCCCCCGAGTTCCGGGGGTTCCCCGGATGGGGCGGGTCCGGGCTCGTCCGTAGCGTGGAGGCATCGCCGGAGCACACCGGCAGCACCGCCGGCCCGCCCGGCGGGACCGCATCCCGCCGGGCGACCGGCACCCGAGAAGGAGCACACCGTGACCACCGACGACCGCACCGCCCGCCTCTCCACCCCCGCCGACGAGCAGCCGACCGTGGACCTGGGCGCGACCGCCGTCCTCACCGAGGAGCGGCCGTCCGCCGGGGAGCGCCCCGCCGCCGAGGAGTCCGCCTCCTCGCAGCAGGCCCGCGCCCCCTACGGCACCCCCGCCGTCCCGCCCGCGGCGCTCGCCCCGGCGCCCTCGACCCCGTTCTCGCTCACCAGCCTGATCCTCGGCGTCACCTCCGTCTTCTTCGGACTGACCGTGATCGCTCCGGCCGCGGGCCTCGTCTTCGGCATCCTGGGCCTGCGGAGGGAGCCGACCGGCCGCACGCTCTCGATCTGGGGCATCGTGCTCAACTCCGTCATGCTCGGCCTCGTCCTGCTCTTCGCGATCGCCGTGCTCGTCGTGGTCGTGCTCGTGCCGCTCGCGGCCCTCGCGTCGGGCAGCGACTACCGCTGATCCGCCGCTTCCCGCGTCCCGCGCCTCCTGTCCGCTCCGGCGGCGGGAGGCGCGGTCGTTCCGCGCCCGCCGAGCGGACGCTCCGCGCCCGCGTCCGCCGCCGCCCCGTGCCCCGGGGATAGGCTGGCCGCGCAGTTCGCGAGCCCCCTGCACCCTCCGGGGCCGCACGACGACAGCAACGGAGCTGGACGTGACCCTCGCACCGAGCACCCTCCCCGACCGCGACCCGGAAGGCAGAGCCCTGGACGACACCGAGACCCCCGCCACGCGCACCGAGAGCGACTCCCTCGGCTCGATGGAGATCCCCGCCGAGGCCTACTGGGGCATCCACACGGCGCGGGCCCTCGACAACTTCCCGATCTCGAAGCGCCCCATCTCGATCTACCCCGATCTCGTCCGGTCCCTCGCGACGGTCAAGCTCGCGGCCGCCCGGGCCAACACCGAGCTCGGCACCCTCGCCCCCGCCAAGGCCGAGCTGATCGAGGCCGCGTGCCGCCGCATCATCGACGGCGAGTTCCACGACCAGTTCGTGGTCGGGGTGATCCAGGGCGGCGCCGGCACCTCGACGAACATGAACGCGAACGAGGTCGTCGCCAACGTCGCACTCGAGATCGGCGGCTTCGAGCGGGGCGACTACGCGCACCTGCACCCCCTCGACGACGTCAACCGCAGCCAGTCCACCAACGACGTCTACCCGACCGCGATCAAGATCGCGATGACCTGGTCGCTGCGCCGCCTGCTCGACGAGCTGGCGCTGCTGCGCGAGTCGTTCTCCCGCAAGGCGGTCGAGTTCGGCAGCGTCCTGAAGGTCGGCCGCACGCAGCTGCAGGACGCGGTGCCGATGACGCTCGGCCAGGAGTTCCACGGCTTCGCGACGACCCTCGGCGAGGACCACGCCCGCCTCTCCGAGACCATCTGGCTGCTCGCCGAGGTCAACATCGGAGCCACCGCGATCGGCACAGGCATCACCGCCGATCCGCGCTACGGCGCGGCCGCTGTCCGCCACCTCAACGAGATCACCGACCTCGACCTCGAGATGGCGCAGGACCTCGTCGAGGCGACGAGCGACACCGGCGTCTTCATGTCGTTCTCGAGCGCGCTCAAGCGCTCCGCGATCAAGCTGTCCAAGATCTGCAACGACCTGAGGCTCCTCTCCTCGGGCCCTCAGGCCGGCTTCGGCGAGATCAACCTGCCTCCGCGCCAGGCGGGATCCAGCATCATGCCCGGCAAGGTGAACCCGGTCATCCCCGAGGTGGTCAACCAGGTCGCCTACTCGGTGGCCGGGGCCGACGTCACGGTCACGATGGCGGCCGAGGCGGGTCAGCTCCAGCTCAACGCCTTCGAGCCGGTGATCGCGCACTCGCTGCTGCAGAGCATCACCTGGATGACGCAGGCCTGCAGGACGCTCCGCGAGAACTGCATCGACGGCATCACCGCGAACGTCGACCGGCTCGAGGCCATGGTCGCCTCCTCGGTCGGGGTCGTGACGGCGCTCACGCCGAGCATCGGCTACACCGCGTCCGCCGCCCTCGCGAAGGCCGCCCTCGCGACCGGCCGCAACATCGCCGACCTGGTGGTCGAGGCGGGGCTGATGTCCCGCGAGGAGGTCATGCGGCTGATCTCGCCGGCGCGGCTCTCGGGCATCGAGGCGATGACCGCGGCGCTCCCGATCATCGACCCCGCGCCGGAGGCGTGACCGCGGCCGCGAGGCGCGCCCCGGCGTAGCTGCGCCAGGGCGCCCAGCGGCGCCCGGCCTCGGCCAGCCCGCGCTCGCCGGCGGGCAGACCGCGCGCCGCCGCGCCCCGCCGGAGCACGGGATCCCCGGTGAGCAGGACGTCGGGATCTCCGGTCGCCCGCTGTGCCACCTCGGCCGCCGTGGCCGCGTCGATCCCGGGGACCGCCAGCAGCTGCTCGGCGAGCTCCTCCCGGTCGGCGTCGAGCCGCAGGGCTCCCTCGGCGAGCAGCGTGCAGGTCCGCACCAGCACGTCGGCGGATCCGCGGAGCACGTCGGCGGCGTGCTCGGCGATCACCGCGGGGGAGGGGAAGGCGCGTGCGATCGATCCGCTCGCCACGGACTCCGGGAGCGTCGCGCCGAGCGCCGCGACCAGCCGTGCGGCCTCCCGCCGGCCGAGCAGCGCGCGCACCAGCGTCTCGGCCGGGTCGACGGAGCCGGGCACGCGGACACCGGGGCGGGCGGCGACGCTCGGAGCGAGTGCGGGATCGGCCGCGAGGGCCTCGTCCACGGCGCGGGCGTCCGCGTCCAGGTCGAGCAGCCGCCTCACCCGGGCGACCAGCGGCCCGACGTCGGCGACGGAGACGAGCGTCGCGCTGCAGCGGACGCTCTCCCCGTCCGCCGCCAGCCGGATCAGCGCCGCGCCCCCGGGCAGGACGAGCGAGCGCGCGTAGCCGCCGGGGGACGCCTCCTCGATGCCCGGGAGCGCGGTGCCGCCGAGCACGTCGAGCACCCCGGGATCGAACGGAGCCCGCACTGCCAGCCGGAGCTCCAGCGTGGTCGCGCCGTCGTGGACGCTCGCCTCGGAGCGCGTGCCGCGGGCCGAGGCGCGCAGGGCCGTCGGGGTCCGCTCGTACACCTCCGCCAGGGTCGCGTTGAACTGCCGGATGCTCGTGAAGCCGGCGGCGAAGGCGACGTCGGACACGGGCAGGTCGGTGCTCGTGAGCAGGAGCCGGGCGGTCTGGGCGCGCTGGGCGCGAGCGAGGGCCAGCGGAGGCGCGCCCAGCTCCTCGCGCAGGATGCGGCCGAGGTGGCGCGCGCCGTAGCCGAGCCGGGCGGCCAGCCCCTCGACCCCCTCGCGGTCGACCACTCCGTCGGCGATCAAACGCATGGCGCGCGCCGCCGTGTCGTCGCGCAGGTTCCACTCGGGGGAGCCGGGGACAGCGTCCGGCAGGCAGCGCTTGCAGGCGCGGAGCCCCGCCTCGTGCGCTGCGGCGGCCGTCGGGTAGAAGCGCACGTTCGCGCGCCGCGGCGTGATGGCGGGGCAGCTCGGACGGCAGTAGATGCCGGTGGAGTGCACGCCGGTCAGGAACCGCCCGTCGAACCGGGAGTCGCGGGAGGCGACGGCGCGGTAGCGCTCCTCGAAGAGCGGATCGGAGTCGGGCACGCCTCGAGCCTCGCACGCGGCGACGTCGAGCAGGAGCGGGAATCGGACACGGGCGTCCGCACCCCGGCCCTCCTCCACGCGCCCGGCGCGTGTCAACCGCCGACAGCGCACCCCGCCCGTGCCCTACTGTCGGCCCCATGAGCGCCTATCCGCCGCCCGCACCGCCCGCCACCGCCCGCCCCTCCGTCGTGCCGACCGTGCTCGGCTCGATCGGCGTGGCGCTCCTCGGGATCCTGCTGCTGCTCGTGCTCGCCTACGTGGTTCTCGGACTCGGCGTCAGCGCCGCGGGGATCTGCGCGGTCATCGCCCTCGTCCCGCTGACCGTGGTTCTGCTGGGCGTCCGCTGGGTCGACCGGTGGGAGCCGGAGCCAGCGCTGGGCCTGTGGTTCGCGTTCCTCTGGGGCGCGGCCGGGTCCGTCGCGATCGCGCTCCTGGTCGACCTCGGCGTGCAGATCGCCGTCTACGCGTCCGGGCAGCAGCCGAGCGGATCCGACTTCGTCGGCGCCGTGATCCAGGCGCCGCTGGTCGAGGAGACGGCCAAGGGGATCGGCGTCCTCCTCGTCCTGCTGATCTGGCGCCGGACCTTCGACGGGCCCGTCGACGGCATCGTCTACGCGGCCGTCGTCGCCTCCGGGTTCGCCTTCGTCGAGAACATCCTCTACTTCGGCAGCGCGCTGGTGGAGGGCGGTCTCGGCTCGCTCGCCGTGACCTTCTTCCTCCGCGGGGTGCTCTCGCCCTTCGCGCACGTGCTCTTCACCGCCTGCACGGGCGCGGCCCTCGGCTTCGCCTCGAACCGGCCCGCCGTCGCGCGGCTGCCCATCGCCCTGCTCGGGCTGGCGCTCGCCGCGTTCCTGCACGCGCTCTGGAACGGCTCGTCGTTCCTGGTGTCCGACTGGTTCGGCTTCTACGGCGTGGTCCAGGTGCCGCTGTTCGCGGTCGCCGTGGTCGTGGTGGTGCTGCTGCGCCGGCAGGAGCGGCGCGTGACGCTCCAGCGGCTCGACGACTACGCCGTCGCCGGCTGGCTCTCGCCGGCCGAGGTGCGGATGATCGGCACCGCGGAGGGGCGCCGCACCGCCGCTCGCTGGGCCCGGAGCGCGGGAGGGGACCGGCCGCGGGCGATGCGGGACTTCCTCCGCTCGGCGACGCGGCTCGCGCACCACCGGCAGCACCTCCTGCTCGGCCGCGGCGGACGCACCGGAGCGGTCGACGAGCAGGTCCTGCTCGACGAGCTCGTCGCCCGCCGGGCGGTGCTCACCCGCTGAGCCGGGGCCGCCCCCGCTCAGCCCCGGCGCGCTAGGCGGAGGCGCTGCGCACGCGGCGCTCGCCGGCCGTCACGGGCACGCCGAGCCGGTTCTGCGCGGGCGGCAGCGGGCAGTTGTAGTGGGGCGAGAAGCCGCACGGCGGGATGTACGCCCGGTTGAAGTCCAGGAGCACCGGAGCGGGGGTGCCCGCGTCGGCCGCGCCGCCGATCCGCTGCACGACGAGGAAGCGGCCGACGGGGTAGCTCGCGAGCTCCGGGTCGTCGCTGCGGTTGGTCGGATCGCCGAACGGGACGAGGAGCGTGCCGCCGTCGTCGAACGCCGCGACCGTGTACTCGCGGGCGCGCCCGTCGTCCACGAGCGAGAAGGTGATGTCGCCGGGCACGACGAGCTCGCGGGTGGCGCCGTTGTCGCGCAGGTGCTCGAACGGGACCGTGCGGTCCTCGGCGACCGGCTCGAACCACGCCTCGAGCACCCAGGCGGCGTCGAACGGGAAGGTCTCGATGGCGTCGAAGGACCGGATGCCGTCGGAGGCCGCGTCCCAGACGCGGTAGCCGTACTCGGGCTCGCCGGTGTCGAGGTTCTCGCGGCGCATCCGCGTCAGGGTCGCCGAGGGGCCGTAGCCGGCCAGCGCCTGCTCGTCGTCGACGCTCTCGCCGGGCTCGAGCCAGCGCGTCTCGACGAGGGCGAGATCGCCCCGGGGTCCGGTGACGCGCTCGACGCGTCGGGCGAGCCACGACTCCCAGCCGGCGCGTGCCGACTCCGTGAGGTCGATCGAGGCGCGGGAGGGGGCGGTGACGCTGCTGCTCGGAGTGGCCATGGGGCGTGCAACGCGGGGCCGTCCGGTTCTCTTCCCGGTCGATGACCGGACGGAGGACGGACACCCGCGAGAAAGAGCCCGACGCCCTGCGGCAGCGGCAGGGCCGGCTGCTCGGACGGGGCGTCGAGCTCTTCGTGAGAGAGAGGATGCTCCTCCGCGGCGCCGAGCGCAAGAGGCATCCGGATCCCGCTGTCGGCACGGCCCGCTTCGGATCGCTCGGTAGACTGGACCGCCTGTTTTCCCGCGGCCCCCGGAGCGCATCCCGCGCCTCCCGGCCCGCGGCGGCGGACCCTCGGAAGGCGGACGATGACGGACGGCAGCACTGTGCAGGCCACCGAGCTCTCTCGGGAGCGCGACTACGTGGCGGCGCTCTACGCCCGCCTCGACGAGCTGATCGCCCAGGCCCGCGAGGCTCTGGACACGGTCCGCATCGAGAGCGTCGGCGGCAACCACCAGAGCCGCTCCGAGCGCGACGCCTACGCGCGGCTCTACGAGGACCGCATCCGCTCGCTCACCGGCGCCGACGACCGGCTCGCCTTCGGCCGGCTGACGCTCGCGGACGCCGACGCCGAGCACCGCTACATCGGCCGGATCGGCCTGCGCGACGAGGAGCAGGACACGCTGCTGCTCGACTGGCGCGCCCCGCAGTCGGCCGCGTTCTACCAGGCCACCGCCGCCCGGCCGATGGGGACGCGCGCCCGGCGCCACCTCACCACTCGGGGCCGCGAGGTCCTCCGCTTCGAGGACGAGGTCTTCGACGAGGAGCTGCTGCGCGAGGGCACCGTGCTGCAGGGCGAGGGCGCGCTCATGGCGGCCCTCGGTGCGCAGCGCACCGGCCGGATGCACGACATCGTCGCGACCATCCAGAGCGAGCAGGACCGCATCATCCGGTCCGAGCTGCGCGGCGTGCTCGTCGTGCAGGGCGGGCCGGGCACCGGCAAGACCGCGGTCGCCCTGCACCGGGCCGCCTACCTCCTCTACTCCTACCGCGACCGCATCGCCTCCTCCGGCGTGCTCGTGGTCGGCCCCTCACGCTCCTTCCTCCGCTACATCGAGGCGGTGCTGCCCTCGCTCGGCGAGACGGGTGTCGTCCTCTCGACGCTCGGCCAGCTCTACCCGGGCCTCGACCTCGTCGAGGAGGACGTGCCCGCGGTCGCCCGCGTGAAGGGCTCGGCGCGGATGGCGGAGCTGCTCAAGCGCGCGGTCCGCTCCCGCCAGACCGTCCCGGCCGAGACCCAGGTGCTCGACGTCAACGGCGAGAAGCTCCGTCTGGAGCCGCAGGACGTGGAGCGCGCGATCACCCGCGCGCGCGACACCCGCAAGCCGCACAACGAGGCGCGCGTCTCCTTCGTCAAGACGCTGCTCTCGCAGCTCACCCGCCAGCTCGCCGATCAGCTGCGGAGCCACGGCAGCACGGTCGACGAGGCCGACGAGGCGGTGCTGCGCGAGGACGTGCGGACCGCCCACGACGTCCGCGTCGCTCTCAACACCGCGTGGATCCCGCTGACCCCCGAGAAGCTGCTGCAGGACCTCTACGCCCGTCCGAACTGGTTCGCGACCCTCACGCCGCGCTGGACCGCCGCGCAGCGCTCCCTCCTCCGCCGAGACCGCGACGCTTCGTTCACGGTCTCCGACGTACCGCTGCTCGACGAGGCCGCGGAGCTGCTCGGCGCCTACGACGACCACGCCGACGCCTCGAAGAAGGCCGAGAAGGAGCAGCGCAAGCGCGACGTCGAGAACGCGGAGGCCGCCATCCGCAACATGGGCGTCGACGGCCTCGTCAACGCCAAGGACCTCGCGGCCGGCTTCGCCGAGCGCTCGGTGCTCGGGACCACCGCCGAGCGGGCCGCGGCCGACCGCACCTGGACCTACGGGCACGTCGTGGTCGACGAGGCGCAGGAGCTCTCGCCGATGCAGTGGCGGGTGCTGCTGCGCCGCTGCCCGATGCGCTCGTTCACGATCGTGGGCGACGTCGCGCAGGCGTCCGGCGCCTCCGCCGCCTCGAGCTGGGACGCCGCGCTCCGCGACACCTTCGGCCGCCAGGGCCGGGGAATGGAGGCGGCGCCGTGGCGCCTGGAGGAGCTGACGGTCAACTACCGCACGCCCGCGCAGATCGTCGCCTTCGCCGAGCGGACGGCGCGCGAGAACGGGCTGGAGATCACGCCGGGGGAGGCCGTGCGCTCCACCGAGTGGCCGGTGCGGACGATCCGCGATCGCGGCGACGCGAGCCTCTCGGAGCGCGTGCTGGCGGCCGTCGTCGAGGACCGGGCGATCGAGGCGGAGGGGACGCTCGCGGTCATCGCGCCCGACGACGACCTCGCCGCGATCGCCGAGCGCCTCGAGGAGCGGTTCGGCCGGGAGGTGGGCCGTGGAGCGACCGGGCTCGACCGCGCGATCGCCGTGCTGTCGACGAACGACGCCAAGGGGCTCGAGTTCGACTCCGTGATCATCGCCCGCCCTCGCCTCATCGCGCAGACCGGCGAGCGCGGCGCCGCATCGCTCTACGTCGCGATGACCCGGCCGACGCAGCGCCTCACGCTCGTGGAGTGAGTGCTCGCAGCCTGCTCCCAGACTCCGCTCCCGAGCGCCGTAGGATCGAGGCATGAGCAGCGAGAACCTGACCAAGCCCGAGGTCGACGCCCCTGAGGGCCCGGCCCCCGACACCCTCGTCGTCGAGGACATCGTCGTCGGCGACGGCGCCGAGGCGCAGCCCGGCTCGACCGTCGAGGTTCACTACCTCGGCGTCGAGTACGACACCGGCGAGGAGTTCGACTCCTCCTGGAGCCGCGACCAGTCGATCAACTTCCCCCTCAACAACCTCATCCGCGCCTGGCAGCAGGGCATCCCGGGGATGAAGGTCGGCGGCCGCCGCAAGCTGATCTGCCCGCCCGCGCTGGCGTACGGCCCGGCCGGCGGAGGGCACCCGCTCTCCGGCAAGACCCTGATCTTCGTGATCGACCTGCTCGGCACCAAGTAGCTCCGAGCACACGACGAAGGCGCAGCTCCTAGCGGGGCTGCGCCTTCTTCACGCGGTCGACCAGCTCGCGCCAGGCTCCGTCGAGCTCGGTCTCGCCGAGGCGGACGTGGTGCGTCTGCACGCGGATCTCGTAGACGAAGCGGTCGGCCCGCCGGGGGGACTCGCCGTCGGCGGCGTCCCAGGGGAGCGAGCCGAGCAGGTCGCGCCACGCGCCCTCGTCGGGCTGCTGCTCGACGTCGACCCGCCACACCCGGCGGAGGCCGGCGACTCCGCCGCTGCGCGACACGATGACGTCCATGCGCGCGATGCTACCCGCCTCCGCCCTCGATCGGACCGGCTCAGGCGGACAGGGTCACGCCGACCGTCGTCCAGCCGGTGCGCACGGCGGCCTCGACCTCGGAGCCGGATCCGTAGCGCTCGGCGGCGGCCTGCACGGTGAGCGCGGCGAACGCCTCGAAGTCGGCCGTCGCGGTGAGGACGCCCCCGGTCAGCACGTCGTACCAGACCTGCCCTGCGCGCTCCCACGCCTTCCCGCCGAGGGTCGTCGCCGCCACGGCGAACGCGCGGTTGGGGATCCCCGAGTTGATGTGCACTCCGCCGTTGTCGTCGTCGGTCTCGACGTAGTCGGCCATCGAGCCCGGCTGCGGGTCGGAGCCGAGGACGTCGTCGTCGTACGCGGTGCCGGGGGCGATCATCGACCGCAGGGCCGTGCCCTGCACCTCGTCGGTGAAGAGCCCCTCGCCGATCAGCCAGCTCGCCTCGTCGGCGCTCTGGCCGGCGCCGTACTGCTCCAGCAGGGCTCCGAACACGTCCGAGACCGACTCGTTGAGCGCCCCGGACTGGCCGCGGTAGACGAGGTTCGCCGTGTACTCGGTGATGCCGTGGGTGAGCTCGTGGCCGATCACGCTCTGCGAGACGGTGAAGCGGCGGAACACCTGGCCGTCCCCGTCGCCGAAGACCATCCGCGAGCCGTCCCAGAAGGCGTTGTCGTAGTCGTCGCCGAAGTGCACGGTCGCGTCGAGCGGCAGCCAGGCGTCGTCGATCGAGTCGCGGCCGTACGCACCCTGCAGGAAGGCCGACATCGCACCGAGGCCGTCGTACGCCTCGTCGACGGCCGCGTCCCCCGTGGCCGCCTCGCCCTCGCGGCGGACGACCGTGCCGGGCAGGGTCTCCTCGGTACGCGCGTCCGCGATGGTGCGCTGGAGCGACTGCACGCGGGTGCGCGGCGAGGACGTCGCGGCGGCGGTCGGCGCCCCGCGGTCGGGCGCGGGCTCTCCGGGCCGGACGCGCCGGAACGGCACGTCCTGCTCGAGCGAGCGGCTCGCGGCCCGCGCGGCCCGGGCGAAGGCCGGATCGTCGAGGCGGGCGATGCGGACGAGGAGGTACGGCGGCACGACGGTTCGTCTCATGCCCCGATCCTGGCACCGACGTCCGACACGGTCCCGGGCTCGCCCGGCGGGCCCGCATGCGGTAGCACCGAGCGGTAGCGTGAGCGCGACGAGCGGTTTCCAGCGATCCGGGGCCAGGCCCCGAGGACGACGAGGGCGGACATGGGCATCATCACGCGGGGCTTCTTCGGCAAGAGGGAGGCGGACCCGGACCTCCCGCCGGGCCAGCACCTCGAGAACGGCTTCCCCGTCCTCTCGATCGGGCCAACCCCGAACATCCATGAGTGGGCCTTCTCCATCGACGGCGGCCCCGCGGGCGTGCGCCGCTGGAACCGGGAGGAGTTCGACGCGCTCCCGCACGAGGACGTGCACACCGACATCCACTGCGTGACCCGGTGGTCGAAGCTCGGCACCAGCTGGCGCGGCGTCTCGGTCGACACTCTGCTGGAGGGCCTGGAGACGGACGCCGGCTTCGTCATGGCGCAGAGCTTCGGCGGCTACACGACGAACCTCCCGCTCGCCGAGATCCGCGGCGGGAGGGCCTGGGTCGTCACCGAGTTCGAGGGGAAGCCCCTCGCGGCCGAGCACGGCGGCCCCGCCCGGCTCCTGGTGCCGCACCTCTACTTCTGGAAGAGCGCGAAGTGGGTGCGGACGCTCCGCCTGATGCCCGGCGACGAGCCCGGCTTCTGGGAGCAGAACGGCTACCACATGCACGGGGACCCCTGGAAAGAGGAGCGCTACTGGTGATGTGGACGGAGGCGGTGGCCGAGTCGGTCGCGCCGCTCACGCCCACGTCGCGCCTCCTGGTGCTCCGCGTGCCCGGGTGGCCGGGCCACCTGGCGGGGCAGCACCTCGACGTGCGCCTCACCGCGCCCGACGGCTACCAGGCGAGCCGCTCCTACTCGATCGGCGCCCCGGCCGACGGGGAGCGGGTCGAGCTCGCGGTCGAGCGGCTGGACGACGGGGAGGTCTCCCCGTACCTGGTCGACGGCCTCGAAGCGGGCGACCGGCTCGAGATCCGCGGTCCGATCGGCGGCTGGTTCGTCTGGCGCCCCGAGCAGGCGGAGCCGGTGCAGCTGATCGCGGGCGGGAGCGGTGTGGTGCCGCTGATGGCGATGGCGCGCGAGCACGCCCGGTCCGGGAGCGCGGCGCGGATGCAGCTGCTCTACTCGGTCCGCTCGCCCGTCTTCGCCTACTACCGCGAGGAGCTGGCGGCGCTCGCCGAGCGGCCGGCCGCGACGGGCGGAGTCGCGGTGGACCACGTCTTCACCCGGGTGGCGCCGGCGGGAGCGGCACGTCCGGCCGGCCGCGTCACTCCGGAGCTGCTCGCCGAGGCGGCTCTGCCGGCCTCGCTCGAGCCGACCGTCTACGTGTGCGGCCCGACCTCGTTCGTCGAGGCCGTCGCCACCGCCCTGGTCGAGCAGGGCCACGCGCCCGAGCGCGTCCGCACCGAGCGCTTCGGCGGCGCCTGACGCCTGACCCCGCGAGGCGCCGCGCCCCGGCGGCGCCCCGGAGGAGGGATCACTCGAAGGAGACGGTGCGGTTCTCGCCGATGTCGGGCTGTCCGCCGGTGACGGCGGCCTTGAGGACCTTGAACAGCACGACCGGACGGGGCTCGTCGGTCGCCCACAGCTCGACGGTCTCGGCCTCGACGCGGATCAGCGCGACGGTCGGGTCGTCCTTGCCGTCGGGGAACCAGCCGGCGACGGCCGGGGACCACAGCTCGTCCACCTTCGCCGGGTCGTGCACGACGGTCGCCGAGCCGGCCACGGACAGGTAGCCCTTCTTCGACTCGAACGCGACGTTGACGCTCGGGTTCGCGCGGATGTCGTCGACCTTGGGCGACGGGTCCTGCGTGAAGAACCACAGTTCGCCGTCGAAGTCGATGTCCTGGGCCTTGAGCGGACGGCTGACGAGCTGCCCGGTGGCGTTGACGGTGGTGAGGAGCCCGATCCCGGCGCTCTTCACCATCTCGGTGATCTGCTCGCGGTCGTCGGAGTCGGCGGGAGTGATGTCGGTGTCGGTCATGGTGCCGACGCTACGCGGACCGCGCGCCGCCGCAAGGGGTGGCGACGCCTCCCCGCGCGTGTCTAGCGTCGAGGCATGGACACCGAATCGACGTACACCGCCATCCTCGACAGCGGAGCGGAGCAGGAGAGCATCCGCCTCGAGATGATCGACGGCTCCCCGCAGCGCTCCTTCACCCGCCTGGCCGACATCGACGGCGAGGAGGTCGAGGTGGTCTGGGAGCTGGAGCCCGACGACGACGGCTTCCACGTCTACCGCCCGGTGCGGGTCGAGGGCCGCGACGACGACAGCGGACTGGTCTCGGACGACCGGCTGACCGACGGCGGCGGCGCCGACGCGGCCTCCGGCGACTGATCCCCGGCGCGCCCGTCCGCCGGCCTGAGCCGAGCGGGCGGGCGCGCTGTCCCATCCGGCTCGAGGGAGACGCCCCTCCGCTCAGGCCGTCGGGTGCAGGGCGTCGTACCCACGGAACCCCGGTCGGAGTCGCAGCACCGCGGCGAGGATCGCGATGATCGCGAGCCCGCCCGCGAGCGGCGGCAGCCAGAGCAGCGCGAGCGAGGCGAGCAGTCCCGTGTAGAGGTCGCCGACCCGCGGGCCGCCCGTCACCACGACGATGAACACGCCCTGGAGCCGACCCCGCATGTTGTCGGGGACCGCGGTCTGCAGCATCGTCTGCCGGAAGATCGAGCTGACGTTGTCGGAGGCGCCCGCGCCGGCCAGGGCGACCGCCGCCAGCGCGATGAGCACCGCGTTCGGCGCCGACGCGTCGTGCTGCACGAGTGCGGCACCGAGCAGGACCGCGCCGAACGCGACCACGAACGCTCCGTACACCTGGATCGAGCGGCCGATCGCGAGGCCCTGCCGGCGGACCCCGGTCAGCCGGCCGGAGAAGACGCCGCTGATCAGCGCCCCGATCGCGAACGCGGCCGTGAGCGCGCCCACCGTCACCGCGCCTCCGCCGAGCAGCACGGCGGCGGCCGCCGGGAAGACCACGCGCGGCTGTCCGAAGGTCATGGCCACGATGTCGACCAGGAAGGACATCCGGATGTTCGGGGCGCCCTTCAGGAAGCCCAGGCCGTAGCGGAGGGACTCCAGCCCCGGCCGCTGCCGCTCGCCCTCGGGCACGAGCGCCGGCAGCCCAGCGATGCCGAGGAACGCGGCGAGGAACAGCACGACGTCGATCGTGTACGTGATCGCGAAGCCGGAGGAGGCGACCAGCACGCCGGCGAGGGCGGGCCCCACGGTCACCTCGACTCCGCTCGCGATGCCGCCCAGCGCGGCGGCGGCGGGGACCAGCTCGGTGCGGAGCAGCCGCGGAGCCAGCGTCATCCGGGTGGTCACGATCACCGTCGTCGCCACCGCGTTCACGGCGGTGAGCGCGTAGAGGGAGAGCGGGGTCTCGGCGCCGAGCCAGGCGAGGGCCGCGATCCCCGCGGTCGAGCCCCAGGCCACGACCGCGGCGAGCAGGAGCACCAGGTGGCGGTCGAACGCGTCGGCGAGCATCCCGCCGTAGAGGCCGGCGATCACGGTCGGGACCAGCGCCACCACGCCGACCAGCGCGACCGCGAGGGTCGATCCGGTGAGCTCGTAGATGTGCAGGCCGACCGCGACGATCGTCATCTGGCCGCCGATGCCCGAGATCACGTTGCCGGCCCAGAGCCGGGCGAAAGCCGGGGACTCGCGGAGGGGGGAGACGTCGAGGACGTGGCTGCGCCGGGGGGCGCGGGGGGTCTGGCTCACTCGCTCCATTCTGCTGACTCCGCCGCCCCGGCGGGCCGCGTCGCGCCGATCCGGGGGCTCAGGGGTCATCCCCTAGGGTGAGAGGCATGAGCACGTCATCCGACGGCGCGCCCGGGCGTCAGGGTCCTCCTGCCCCGCGAGCAGCCGGAGCCGCCCCCTCGCGACGCTCGATCCGCACCGCCGCCGAGGCGGGCGCGCGTCGCGCGGCGGCCGCCACGGGCGGTCGGCGCAGCTCCACGGGCGGCGTCCGCGCCGGAGCCGCTCGGACCGGTGCCACGGCCTCGGGAGCCCGCGGGTTCCTCCGCCGCTACGGAGCCGGGATCGTCTCGGTCCTCCTGGCCGTCCTCGCCGTCCCGCTGTCGTTCTTCGTCTGGTACGCACTGATCTCGCTCGGCGCCTACCCGGGCGACCAGAGCGTCAGCGATCTGCTGGTCGGCGTGCTCTACACCGCGCTCGTGCACGCGGTCCTGCTCGCCGGGATCCTGCTCGCCGTCTCCACCCTCCGCGCCCGGCGTCGCGAGAAGCGCCCGCCGATCGCCGGCTGGATCGGCGTGGTCCTCAACGTCCTCGTGCTCGTCTACTGGCAGCTGCTGGTCTCGCCGTGGCTCGTCGTGCTCTGGAACCGGGCCACCGGCTCCTGATACCGCCCTCCCTCTGGTAGAGTCGTCCGGTTGCCGTTCGACGGCCGCGGATCAAGAGAGCCCACGCATCAGGCGCCGGGCACCGCGCAACGAGAGAGAGGGGATCCCATATATGGCACTCGAAGCAGATGTCAAGAAGGCGATCATCGAAGAGTACGCGACCCACCCCGGTGACACCGGATCCCCCGAGGTGCAGGTGGCCGTCCTGACCAAGCGGATCAAGGACCTCACCGAGCACCTCAAGGAGCACAAGCACGACCACCACTCGCGTCGTGGTCTGCTGCTGCTCGTGGGTCAGCGTCGTCGACTCCTCGGCTACCTGTCGGATGTGGACATCAACCGCTACCGCTCGCTGATCGAGCGTCTCGGTCTGCGCCGCTAGCTCCTCCCGGAGCAGGGCGCGGTCTCGATGACACCGCGAACTTCTTGCCGAACGGGCCGTTCTCCTCGCGGAGGGCGGCCCGTTCGCGTTCCCGGGCGGACGAGGCGCGCGGCGCCGGTCAGGGCAGGGGAGCGGGGCGGTCGACTCCGCCCCACGAGTAGCCGCTCGAGGCCGAGAACCAGTCGGCCGCGGCCCGCTGGAGCGCCGTGTCCTCCTCGGGGCGGCCGGGAGCCTCCACGGCGTCGACGAGCCCGGGCAGGGCGATCCGCCAGGCCGCCGCGCTGCGCTGGGCGCGGCCCCAGTCGCGCGCGCACACCGGGTCCTCGGCCGCCGCGGCGAGAGCCCGCGGCGAGGTCACCCGCCAGCCGGTGTCCGACTCCGCGACCACGACCGCGCAGGTGAGCGCGGCGCCGCGGATGATGCTGTCGGGACCGGCGGAGGGGCCGATCGCCTGATCCTGAGCCGCGACCACCGCGGTGAGCGCGAGCTGCAGCCGGGTCGAGGGCTCGTCGGGCCGCGGTCGGATACTCCCGTCGCCGGCCGAGACCGAGGCCGCCGATCCGGGTGCGAGGAGCAGCCCGGAGGAGGACTGCGACGCGTGCAGGCTCAGCAGACCCGTCACTCCGTCCGTCCCGCTCGTCACGCCCCGCACCGAGGAGTCGCCGAGACTCCAGACGACGGGGGTGCGGTTGTGGATCGTGAGGCGCCGGTGGTCCTCGTCGAGGCAGGCCACGAGGTGGCCGGCCGGCACGCCCGCTCCGCCCTCGAAGGCGGACGAGGCGGCCAGCAGCTCCCGGGTGTCGTCGCACTGGGCGGGGGCGTCGGAGGCGGCGGCGGCCTGGTCGGCGACCGGCGCCCGGGGGGCGAGGGAGCCCTGCACGCCCGCGACCGCCGCCGTGGTGAGCGCCGCGGCGGCGAGGAGGAGGACCACGCCGCGCCTGCCCATCCTCCGCACCTCCTGGTCGGAGGCTAGCCCGGCACGGGCGCTCGGGCCAGCGCCGCGAGGGGCCCTCGAAGCGTCCGGCAGGAATTCTTTCGAGGAATCTCAGACCGGGTGCATCCGAGGAGGCGCCTCGGGCGGAAGTAGTGGTGAAGGCCCTTCTCGACCACCCCCCGACCCCTCGCGGGTCCCATCGTGAAAGAGGAACACCGTGACCACCTCCCGCTTCTCCCGCAGCCTGCTCGCCGGTGCCTGCATCGGAACCCTGGCCGTCGTCGGCATCGCCGCCACGCCCGCCGCCGCCGCCGACGCCGACTCGGCCGACCTCTCGGTCCTGCACGCCGTCCCCGACACCCCGGTCGACGTCTACGTCGACGGCAAGCTGACGCTCGACGACTTCACCCCCGGCTCGCTCGCCGGCCCGCTCGACCTCCCCACCGGCACCTACAAGGTCGCCATCACGGCCTCCACCGCCGCGGACGCCAGCGCCCCCGTGATCGGCCCGATCGACATCAGCCTCGAGGCGGGGAAGAGCTACACCGTCGCGGCGCACCTCACGCCGGACAACACCCCCACCGCGACCCTCTTCACCAATGACATCTCGAAGACCGCCGCGGGCGAGGGCCGACTCACGGTCCGCCACATCGCCGCCGCTCCGGCCGTGGACATCCTCGCCGGAGGGTCGCCCGTCCTGACGAACGTGACGAACCCGAACGAGGGCGTGCTGAACCTCGCCCCGGCCACGATCTCGACCGTGGTCGCCGCGACCGGGACCACCGCGCCGGTCATCGGCCCGGCCGACGTGCAGGTCCAGGAGGGCGTGAACACGATCGTCTACGCCTGGGGCAGCCTGGAGAAGGGCAACCTCGCTCTCGCGACGCAGACCATCGACGGACTGCACTCCTCGCCGTCGGGCGTCCCCGCCGGTGAGGCCGGCCTCGCCGCGGACAACCGTCCCGACGCCGCCGCGGGCTGGTGGGGCGGAGCACTGCTCGCCGCCCTCGCCGCCGCCGGCGCCGTGCTGATCGGCCGCCGCACCGCCGCCTCGCGTCGCTGACCCGAGGCTCCGACCGCCGGGTCGGCCGTGCTGGAGCGCGGCCGTCCCGGCACCCCCGACCACGACCCAGGAGGACGCCATGAGCCGGAGCCCCTTCCCTCTGCGCGTCCTCGCCGTGGTCGGGCTGATCGTGGCCGGTGCCGGTCTCGCCGGATGCGCGGCGCAGGAGTCCCGGGTGGAGCCCGCTCCCGCCGCCGTCTCCTCGGCGCCCCAGCAGCCGGTGCCGGCCACGGTCCCCTCCTCGCCCGCGGCGGCCCTGCCGGAAGCGGTGCCGTCCGTCCCGGTGGCGGACGCCCGGCTCGGCGCGACCCCCGCCCCCACCGCGCTCGCTCCCGAGCGGCTCGTCGTCGACGGGCTCCCCGTCGACATGGCCGTCGAGCCGGTCGGAGTCGCGGACGACGGCACGATGGAGCTCGTGCCCGACACGCAGGTCGCCGGCTGGTACCGCTTCGGCGCCGGCCTCGACGAGCCGGAGGGCACGGTCGTGATCGCCGCGCACGTCGACTCCCTCGCCTACGGCCTCGGGCCGTTCGTCGAGCTGAAGAAGGCGGTCCCGGGCCAGACCGTGACCCTCACCGGCGCGGACGGCGCGGAGCGCGCGTACACCGTCTCGACGGTGGAGACCACGGAGAAGACCACGGTCGACCTCTCGGCCGTGTTCGCCGCCGACGGACCGCCGCGGCTGGTCCTGATCACCTGCGGCGGCGACTTCGACTACGACACCCGCCACTACCTCAGCAACGTGGTGGTCACGGCCGTCCCGGCTGGCTGACCCGCCCGCCCGAGCCTCAGCGACGTACGATGAGCCTCGCAGCGCCGCACGCCCCCGGGCGGCAGCGCTCCCCGCAGCCCTGGAGGGACCCCCTGATCGAGACCATCGAGCCCGCCGACGGCGCCGAGGCCGACAGCGCTCTCGTGGCCCGGCTCGGCCGCCGCTTCGCCGCAGGGGAGGAGGCGGCGCTCGCCGAGGCGTACTCGCGCTGGTCGCCGCTGGTCTTCACGCTGGCGCTGCGCTCGCTCGGCGACCGCGGCGACGCGGAGGACGTCGTGCAGCGCGTGTTCGTCTCGGCCTGGACCTCGCGCTCGGGCTTCGACCCCGGACGGGCGGCTCTCGGAGCGTGGCTGGTCGGGATATCCCGGAGGAGGATCGCGGACGCGCACGAGGCGCGGGCGCGCGAGCGGAGGCTCACCGAGGCCCTCGTCGCCGTCACGCCGGTCGAGGAGGGGGAGGCCCCCGTCGACCTCGAGGCGCGGATCCTGATCGCGGACGAGCTGGCCCGCCTGGATCCCGTCCCCCGGCGGGTGATCGGCCTCGCCTTCTACGAGGACCTCACCCACACCGAGATCGCCGAGCGCACCGGCCTGCCGCTCGGTACCGTCAAGAGCCACATCCGCCGCAGCCTCGACCGGCTCCGCTCCCGCCTGGAGGTGAGCAGCACATGACCCACCTCGATCCCGACGAGCTCGCCCTGCTCGCCCTCGGCGAGCACTCGAGCGACGCCGAGCAGGCCCACCTGCGCGACTGCCCCGACTGCGCCCGGCAGCTGGTCGAGCTCGGCCACGCCGCGGGCCTGGGCCGTGCGAGCCGTGCTGTCGAGCTGGAGGCGCCGCCCGCGATCGTCTGGGACCGCATCCGCGAGGAGCTCGCCCTCGGCGACCTCGGGCCCGGCGCCCTGCCGTCGTCGGCCGCTGCCGTGCCGCCTCCGCTCGCCCTTCCCCGGGGAGGGCACCGTCCCGCGCGCCGCCGCCGGCCCCGCGCTCTGAGCGCCGTGCTGGCCGCTCTCGGCGCGCTCGTCATCGGGGTCGCGGGCGGAGCCTGGTGGCAGGCCTCGCGGAGCGACGACACCGCCGCCGTCGTGGCGCGCGCTGATCTCGCCGCTCTCCCCGACTGGCAGGGAGCGAGCGGAACCGCGGAGCTGGAGGACGCCGACGGCGCCCGCCGCCTGCACGTGCACCTCGATGCGCAGAGCGCGGACGACTCGTACCGGGAGGTCTGGCTCCTCGCCGCCGACGCCTCCGGGCTGGTGGGCCTCGGCGTGCTCGACGGGACCGACGGCGTCTTCGCCGTCCCCGACGACGTCGACCTCGCCGAGTACTCGCTCGTGGACGTCTCCCAGGAGCCGTTCGACGACGACCCGGAGCACTCCGGCGACTCGATCGTCCGCGGCCCCCTGCGCGAGGGCTGAGGCCTAGGCCGAGCGCTCCGCCAGCACGGCCGTGAGCGCCTGCACCGCGGCGGAGGGGCGCGGCGCCGTGCAGACCGAGAGCTCCCAGACCAGCCCCGGCCAGTCGAGCGCGAGGGCCGTGACGCCCTCCAGCGGCTCGACGCCCGCGCGCGGCACGATCGCCGGACCCAGCCCCGCCTGCACGAAGCGGGGGATCCCCGGCAGATCGGCGACCTCGGTGGCCACCCGGCGCGACGCCCCGGCCTCGCGGAAGGCGAGGTCGACGGCGACCCTGTTGCCGAAGCCGGCGGGCGTGTCCACGAAGGTGAGCCCGTCGAGGTCCTGCGGGGAGGGCGGTCCCGCCGCGGCGAGCGGATGCGCGCTCTCCACCAGCAGGACGTAGTCGCTGCGCACCAGCCGCGTCACCGCCAGGCCCCGCAGCTGCGTCGCCGGCAGTGCCAGCAGAGCGGCGTCGAGCAGGCCGCGGCGCAGGTCCTCGGCGAGACCGGTGGAGCCGGTGGTCGAGGTGCGCAGGAGCAGGTCCACCAGCGGGTGCCGAGTGCGGAAGACGCCGAGCGCGCCGGGCAGGTCGACGAGGTCGAGGGCGGAGAAGGTGCCCACCCGCACCCGCCCGCGGAGCCCCGCCGCGTCGTCGGCCGCGAGCGAGCGCATCCGGTCGAGGCTGTCGATCGCCGATCGGGCCGAGGGCAGGAGCGCCTCGCCGACCGCGGTGAGCGCCACCCGCCGGGTCGAGCGGGCGAACAGCGGCGAGCCGAGCTCCTGCTCGAGCGAGCGGATGCTCGCTGAGAGGGTCGACTGCACGACGAACAGGCGCGCGGCCGCCCGGGTGAAGCTGAGCTCCTCGGCGACGGCGACGAAGGCGGCGAGCTGGCGGTCGTCCATCCGCCCATTATCCAGCAGGGACGATCAATCCAACCGAGATCCTCCGTTGGACACGGATGATGGGGCGGAGCACTGTGGACACCGTGACCACCACCGAGCGCTCCCTCCCGTCCGTCCATCGCCGCGAGCTCCCGCACCGTCACGGCTTCTGGGTGATCGCCGTCGCCTTCCTCACGGTGATGGCGTTCTCGACCGTGCCGACACCGCTCTACGCGATCTACCAGCAGCGCGACGGGTTCCCGGCCTTCGTCGTCACCGTGGTCTTCGCCGCGTACGCGGTCGGAGTCGTGGCGAGCCTCTTCCTCGCCGGGCACGTCAGCGACTGGCTCGGCCGCCGCCGGATCCTGCTCGCGTCGATCCTCGTCGAGGTCCTGGCGGCCGCCGTGTTCCTGCTCTGGCCGGACGTGCCCGGGCTGATCCTCGCCCGCCTGCTGACCGGGCTCGGCGTCGGCGCGCTCACCGCGACGGCCACCGCCCACCTCTCGGAGCTGCGCGCCGTCGCCCGCCCGGAGGAGGGCCCCGGCACCTCCCGCGCCGTCTCCGCCCTCGTCAACATGGGCGGGCTGGCGCTCGGCCCGCTCGTCGGCGGGGTGTTCGCCGTGACGATGCGCGAGCCCCTGGTCGTCCCGTACGCCGTATTCCTCGTTTTCCTGGTCGTCCTCGGGATCGGCGTCGCGCTCGTCCCCGAGACGGTCGAGCGGCGAGGTCCTCCCGGCCTACCGTCCGCAGCGCCTGGCCGTGCCGGCCGCCTCCCGCGGCGTCTTCCTCTCGGCCGCGGTCGGCGCGTTCGCCGGGTTCGCCGTGCTCGGCCTCTTCACCTCGCTGGCGCCGACCTTCCTCGCCGGGCGCTTCGGCGAGACCTCCCACCTCGAGGCGGGCGCGGTCTCCTTCGGGGTCTTCGCCGCCGGAGCCGTCGCGCAGCTGGTCTCGATCCGGCTGTCCTCGCGGACGGCGCTCCGCCTCGCGGCCGTGGCGCTGACGGCCGGGCTGCTGCTGGTCGCGACCGGCGCCGTGATCGTCTCGGTGTCCGCCTTCATCGTCGGCGGGGTGCTCGCGGGAGCGGGCGTGGGCCTGCTCTTCCGCCTGGCGCTCGGAGTCGCCGGCTCGCTCGCCACCGACGAGACCCGCGGCGAGGTGCTCGCGGCCGTGTTCCTCGCCGCCTACCTCGGCCTCGCGGTGCCGGTCCTGGCGATCGGTGCCGCGCTCGCGCTCCTGCCGGCCGTCCCGGTCCTGCTCGGCTTCGTCGCCGTCGTGCTCGTCCTGGTGCTCGCGGCGATCGCCCGGATGCGGCGCACCGCCTGACGCGAGCGGGGGAGGGGCCGCGCGCTGGACAATGGAGGCATGAAGCTCTTCCCGTTCGGACGCGGCGACGCGAACCCCCTCCCCTCCGACGACCGCGGCTCGGGCAAGCTCGACGACTACGACTACGAGCTGCGTCCGAAGTCGCGGCGCGGCGACACCCTCCTCCGCCTCGCCGACTCCCGGCCGCACCAGGACGAGATCGCGCGGGTGCTCGCCCTCGGCGAGGACGAGGTCACGGCCGTGATCCCGCGCCGCACCGCGGAGGAGGAGCGCGTGGACGCTCCGATGCCGGTCCGCCTGTTCGCGGCCCAGCGCCCCTCGGGGCTCGTCGGCCAGGTGCCGCGCGGTCTCGAGAACGTGGTCGAGGCCGCCCTCGCCCGGCTCTCGGAGGCGGGGAGGTCGCCCCGCGTGCCGGCCCGCATCGTGACGGTGAGGGGCGGGCTGCGCGTCGAGCTGCTGATGCACGAGACGCGGGGCTGACGGGCGGAGGGCCGGCCGGGTCGGCGCGGTCCATGGAGGAACCGCACCGCGGCTGATAGCATGAACCGGTTCCGAATCCGAAAGCGACCGCCGGTCGACCCAGGATTCGAGCCACGGAGCAGGCCGGCAGGAAGCTGGTCCTCGGTGGTGGAGTCCCGGACAGCGGCAGCGTGCGACAGAGCACGGGCCGCCGCGGCACGAGTCGCAGGCGGCACGTCCCGCTCGCGGCACAGGTCGCGACAGCCCGGAGCTCTTCTACTGGTGGCCAGCACGAACGCCCTCCACACGACGGCACGGCGCGAAGCCCTGCCGTGGGATCGTCTCGATTCCTGACCGGACCGCTGCTCCGACGAACGCCGGCGCCCAGAAGGGGCGCCGCTGCAGACGTTAAGGAGACAGACCTCTTGGAAGGTCCTGAAATCACATTCGCCGAAGCCGTTCTCGACAACGGCTCGTACGGCACCCGCACCGTCCGCTTCGAGACCGGCCGCCTCGCGCAGCAGGCTCAGGGCGCCGTCGCCGCCTACCTCGACGAGGACACCATGCTCCTCTCGGCCACGTCGGCCTCGAAGAACCCGAAGGACAACTTCGACTTCTTCCCGCTGACCGTCGACGTCGAGGAGCGCTCCTACGCCGCCGGCAAGATCCCCGGCTCGTTCTTCCGCCGCGAGGGCCGCCCCTCCACCGAGGCGATCCTGGTCTGCCGTCTGATCGACCGGCCGCTGCGCCCCTCGTTCGTCGAGGGCCTGCGCAACGAGGTCCAGATCGTCATCACGGTCCTCAGCATCGCGCCGGACGAGTTCTACGACGCCCTCGCGATCAACGCCGCGAGCGCGTCCACGCAGATCTCCGGCCTGCCGTTCTCCGGCCCGGTCGCCGGCGTCCGCCTGGCGCTCATGTCCGACGGCTCCGGCAACGACCAGTGGGTCGCCTTCCCCAAGGCCTCCCAGCTGGAGAACGCCGTCTTCGACCTCACCGTCGCGGGCCGCGTCGTCACCAACGAGGACGGCTCCTCGGACGTCGCCATCATGATGGTCGAGGCCGAGGCCACGGAGTCCTCCTGGAACCTCATCAAGGCGGGTGCGACCAAGCCCAGCGAGGACGTCGTCGCCGAGGGCCTCGAGGCCGCCAAGCCCTTCCTCCGCGCACTCGTCGAGGCGCAGGCGAAGCTCGCCGCCGAGACCGCGAAGCCGGTCAAGGACTACCCGGTGTTCCTGCCCTACGCGCAGGAGACCTACGACAACGTCGCCGAGCTCAGCTACGACGAGCTCGTCCGCGTGTACCAGATCGCCGACAAGGTCGAGCGGCAGGACGCCGACGACGCCCTCAAGGCGCGCGTCAAGGAGCAGATCGCCGAGCGCGTCGCCTCGGGCCAGCTCTCGGCCGAGGCCTACAACCAGGTCGGAGCGGCGTACAAGTCCGTCACGAAGGTGGTCGTCCGCGGCCGCATCCTCCGCGACGGCGTGCGCATCGACGGACGCGGCCTGGCCGACATCCGCCCGCTCGACGCCGAGGTGCAGGTCATCCCGCGCGTCCACGGCTCGGCCATCTTCCAGCGCGGCGAGACCCAGATCCTGGGCGTCACCACGCTGAACATGCTCAAGATGGAGCAGCAGATCGACTCGCTGTCGCCCGTCACCAAGAAGCGGTACCTGCACCACTACAACTTCCCGCCCTACTCGACCGGTGAGACCGGCCGCGTCGGATCGCCGAAGCGTCGCGAGATCGGGCACGGCTTCCTCGCCGAGCGCGCCCTCGTGCCGGTGCTGCCGAGCCGCGAGGAGTTCCCCTACGCGATCCGCCAGGTCTCCGAGGCGCTGAGCTCGAACGGCTCGACCTCGATGGGCTCGGTCTGCGCGTCGACCCTGTCGCTCCTCAACGCCGGAGTGCCGCTGCGCGCCCCGGTCGCGGGCATCGCGATGGGCCTCGTGTCCGACGTCGTCGACGGCCAGACCCGCTACGCGGCGCTGACCGACATCCTGGGCGCCGAGGACGCGCTCGGCGACATGGACTTCAAGGTCGCCGGAACCGCCGAGTTCGTCACGGCCATCCAGCTCGACACGAAGCTCGACGGCATCCCGTCGTCGGTGCTCGACGCCGCGCTCAAGCAGGCCAAGGACGCCCGCACCACGATCCTCGCGGTGCTCACGGCGGCCATCGACCAGCCCGACGAGATGGCCCCGACCGCGCCCCGCGTGATCTCGGTGCAGATCCCCGTCGACAAGATCGGCGAGCTGATCGGCCCCAAGGGCAAGACGATCAACGCGATCCAGGACGAGACCGGCGCCGACATCTCCATCGAGGAGGACGGCACCGTCTACATCGGAGCCGTCGACGGCCCGTCGGCCGAGGCCGCGCGTGCGCAGGTCAACGCCATCGCGAACCCGACCAACCCCGAGGTCGGCGAGCAGTTCCTCGGAACCGTCGTCAAGCTCGCGACGTTCGGCGCGTTCGTCTCGCTCCTCCCCGGCAAGGACGGACTGCTGCACATCAGCGAGGTCCGCAAGCTCGCCGGCGGCAAGCGCGTCGAGAACGTCGAGGACGTCCTCGGAGTCGGTCAGAAGCTGCTCGTCCAGATCACCAAGATCGACGACCGCGGCAAGCTGTCCCTCGCGCCCGTCGTGGCCGAGGAGGCCGAGGCAGAGGCTCCCGCCGAGAGCTGATCCCTCCTGCACGACCGTGACGCCCGTCCCACTCCGGTGGGGCGGGCGTCCGTCGTCGGCGGGGGCATGGGGTACGGTGGCGGGACCGCGCCGCACCGCCCCGACCGGAGGACTCCGTGACCGACCCGACGCCCCTGGCCACCGAGCCGGAGACGCCCCTCCTCTCACGCACCCTGGGTCGGACCGGCCTCCCCGTGCATCCGCTCGCCCTCGACGGCTCCGTCTTCGGCTGGGCCGCCGGGATCGACGACACCACCGAGGTGCTCGACGCGTTCGGCCGTCTCGGCGGCACCCTGATCTCGACCGCGGACCACTACGCGACCGGTCGGAGCGAGTACATGATCGGCCGCTGGCTCGAGCAGAGCGGGCTGCGCGAGCGGATGCTGGTCGCGACGAAGGTCGGCCGGCACCCGGACGCGCCGGGCCTCGCCCCGGAGGACGTCCGCATCGCGATCGAGGGGAGCCTCGAGCGGCTCGGCACCCGGATCGACCTGCTCTCGTTCGACAGCGAGGACCCCGGGATCCCCATCGCCGACAGCCTGGCGGCGGTCGCGCCGTTCCTGGCGGACGGCTCGGTCGGCGCCCTGGGCGCCGCGCACTTCAGCGGAGCCGCGATCACGGCGCTGCACGAGACGGCGACCGCGTTCGCGCTGCCGTCGCTCTCGGCCGTCGTGTCGGAGTACAGCCTGATGGAGCGCCGGACCTACGAGACCGACGTCGCCCCCGAGGTGGTGCGGCTCGAGCTCGGCACCCTCGCGCGGCTGCCCCTGGCGAGCGGCTACCTCACCGGCGCCCTGCGCAGCCGCACGGACGAGCCGGAGTCGGCCCTGTTCGAGGCGGGCCTGGACTACGTCGGCCGCCACGGCTCCCGCGTGCTCGCGGCCCTCGACGAGATCGCCGGGTCCCACGGCACGGAGCCCGGCGTGGTCGCGCTCGCCTGGGTGCTCTCGCACCAGGAGGTCTCGGCGGCGATCGTCCGGGCGCGGAACGCCGCGGAGCTCGAGTCGCTGTTCGCGGCGGCCGCGCTCCCGCTGACCCGCAGCGACGTCGCTCAACTGGACCGCGTCTCCGCCTGAGGCCCTCGCCCGCTGGTCCACCGCCGTCGGGCGCCGCGCCCCGCGCCGTGCTCGGAGCGGGGCGCGGCGAGGTTCAGCGGCGCAGGATGCGCGCCTCCCACGGGCCGAGCGTCGACCCGGTCGCACCGGCGACGTTGCCGAGGACCGTCTCGGCAGCCGCCCACTCCTCGAGCAGCGGCACCTCGAGCGGCTCACCGGACACGTTCCCGACGACGAGCAGCTCGCCCGGTCCGGTGCGCGTGAAGGCGAAGAGCGCGGGGTGCTCGGGCTCCAGCAGCGCGAAGCGGCCCAGCTGCACCGTCTCGTCGGCGTGCCGCAGCGCGATCAGCGCCCGGTAGTACTCGAAGACCGACCGCTCGGCGGCCCGATCGGCGGCGACGTTCACCTCGGCGGCGTTCGGGTTGACCGCGATCCACGGCTCGCCGGTCGTGAAGCCGGCCTGGGGGCCGTCGTCCCACTGCACCGGCGTGCGGGCGTTGTCGCGGCTCTGCGCGCGCAGCCCGGCGAGCACGGTCGCGGGGTCCTCGCCGCGCTCGTCGACGGCCTCGGCCCAGTAGTTCAGGGACTCGACGTCGCGGAAGTCCTCGATGCCGGCGAACGGGACGTTCGTCATCCCGATCTCGTCGCCCTGGTAGATGTACGGCGTGCCGCGCTGGAGGTGGAGGAGCGTCGCCCAGAGGGTCGCGGACTCGTAGCGGTGCGCGCCGTCGTCCCCGAAGCGCGAGACGAGACGCGGCTGGTCGTGGTTGCCGAGGTACAGGCTGTTCCAGCCGCGCTCGGCCAGGCCGTCCTGCCAGCGCGCGAGGTTGGCCTTCAAGGCGACCAGGTCCAGCGGCACCGGGTGGAACTTGTCAACTCCGTGGTCGATGCCGACGTGCTCGAACTGGAAGACCATGTCGAGCTCACGCCGCTCGGGATCGGTCACGAGCACCGCCTCCTCGAGGGTGACCCCGGGCATCTCGCCGACGGTGAGGAAGGAGCCCTCGCGGTGCGCGAACACGGCCTCGTGCATCTCGCGGAGGTACTCGTGGAGCCGCGGACCCACCCCTCCGACGATGCCCGCGCCGCCCTGCTCGCCGTCGACGGCTCCGACGTCCTTCGAGACGAGGTTGATCACGTCCATCCGGAAGCCGTCCACTCCGCGGTCGAGCCAGCGGTTCATCATCGCGTGCACCGCGTTCCGCACCTCGGGGTTCTCCCAGTTGAGGTCCGGCTGCTGCACCGCGAAGAGGTGGAGGAAGTACTCGTCCGTCGCCGGGTCGAGCGTCCAGGCCGGGCCGGAGAAGTAGGAGCGCCAGCCGTTCGGCTCGGCGACGTCGAGGCCGGCGCCGGCGGCCGCCTCGAGCTCGCGGCCGGGCTCGGCCGAGCGGCGCCCGCGGCGCCACCAGTACCAGTCGCGCTTCGGGTCCTCCTGCGAGGAGCGGGACTCGACGAACCAGGCGTGCTCGTCGCTCGTGTGATTGACCACGAGGTCCATCACGATGCGGATGCCGCGCTCGTGGGCCTCCGCGAGGAGCAGGTCGAACTCCTCCAGCGTGCCGAACCGCGGGTCGATGTCCTCGTAGTCCGAGATGTCGTAGCCGTTGTCGTGCTGCGGCGACGGGTAGACCGGCGAGAGCCAGATCACGTCGACCCCCAGGTCGGCGAGGTGGTCGAGCTTCGAGCGGATGCCGCCCAGGTCGCCGATGCCGTCGCCGTTCGAGTCCGCGAACGAGCGCGGGTAGATCTGGTAGACGACGGCGCTCGTCCACCAGGGCGCTGACGTCTCCCGCTCGGGGGAGTCGGAGGTCGGGGCGGCGGTCTCGGAGGGGGTCGGGGCGGCGGAGTCCATGGTCGCGAATCTAGCCCGGACGGCCGACACGGAGGGGCCCGCCGCACCGCTCGCCGGCGCGAGTCGACCCCGCCGGCGGCGCCCGTGTAACGATCTGGTGAACCGTGCGCGACCCGGCGGAGTGGCGGCTCCGGCGCTCGGATACTCTCTCCCCTGGCGGGACCCGAGCCGCCGCAGGGAGAGTGGTGGCGTGCCCAGGGACAGGACCGGCGCCGTCGTGCGGGCTCCCCGTCACAGTGCCGTCCCGCTCCCGCCCGCGGCCTCCCGCGCAGCCGCCTCGAGCGGCGTCCTCGCCGAGACCGGCTCCGTCGAGCCGACCGCCGTCGCACCCTCGCGCCGCCGGCCGATGGGCGACTCCGGCCACGACCTCTTCCCCTTCGTGCTCGACGCGGCGGCCCTCGGCCGCGACGACGGTGCCGCGCTGCTCGAGCGCTACGCGGCGTGGGGCGGCAACGGCGTCGTCGTCACCGACTCGAGCCTCGCGGAGGGCGTCGGCGGCTGGCCCGCCGGACACCGCGACCGGGACCGCTTCCTCCTGATCGGTCGCTTCGCCGCTCCGGTCGGCGCGCCCGCGACGCCGCGTGCGCTGGTGGACCGTGTCGAGGGGGCGCTGCGCCGCCTCCGCACCGATCGCCTCGATGTGCTGGCGGTCCGCCCCGACGGGGCCGGACGCCTCGACGAGCTCCTCAGCGCCGTCGACGTGCTGCTGGCGCGCGGGCTGGTGCGGTCGGTGGTCGCCTCCGGGTTCTCCCCGGAGGAGCTGTTCGAGGCGCGCGTCCTGGCCGCCCACGGGCTGCCCCGCCTCGCCGGCGCGGAGGTCCGCTGGAACCTGCTCGAGCGGCCCGGCTCGGAGGGCGATCTCGGCCTCGTCGCCGCCGGCCAGGGACTCGCCCTGCTCGCGACCGTCCCCCTCGCCCACGGGTTCCTCCGCGGCGCCGAGCGCACCCGCCGCGAGCTCGGCCGCCTGCCCGACGGGGCACTCGCCGCCGCCCACCTCGGGCGCCGCGGACGCCGGGTCCTCGCCGTCCTCGACGCGATCGGTGCCGAGCTCTCGGCCGCTCCCGCCGCCGTCGCCCTGGCCTGGCTGCTCGGCCGGCCGCGGCTGACCGCCGCGACGGTCGCCCCGCGCTCACCCGCCGACGTGGACGCGCTGGTGCGCGCGGTCTCGCTCGAGCTCGACCCCGGACACCTGGCCGCGCTGGAGCGCGCGCGCCGCTGACCGCGCCCGTCCGCGACGCCCCCTGCACCTCTCCCGCCACGGCGCGACAGCCCGGCTCGGGCCGCCGTCGCGGTGGCCTAGGGTGGGCACGATGAATCACGGAGTCGCACTGCCCCTCGACCAGCCGGAGACGTCAGTCCGGGCCGCAGGCGGATCCACGGTCCGCCGCTCCGTCCTCCCGAGCGGTGTCCGCATCCTCAGCGAATCGGTGCCCGGCGCCCGCAGCGCCACGATCGGCTTCTGGGTCGCCGCGGGTTCTCGCGACGAGCGGCCCGGCCGCCCCGCGACCGCGGGCGAGCCCGCCGTGCCCTCCAACGTCGGCTCGACGCACTTCCTCGAGCACCTGCTGTTCAAGGGCACGCAGAAGCGGTCCGCCCTCGACATCGCCGTGTCCTTCGACTCCGTGGGCGGGGAGCACAACGCTCTCACCGCCAAGGAGTACACCTGCTACTACGCCAAGATCCAGGACCGCGACCTCCCGATGGCTGTCGAGGTGATCGCCGACATGGTGACCTCGAGCCTGATCGATCCGGACGAGTTCGAGACCGAGCGCGGGGTCATCCTCGAGGAGCTGGCGATGGCGGACGACGATCCGGCCGACGTGGCGGGCGAGAAGCTGTTCGAGGCCGTGTTCGGCGACCACCCGCTGGGCCGCCCGATCGGGGGCACCGCCGCGACCATCGGCGAGGCCACCCGGGACGCGGTCTGGGCGCACTACCGCGCCGCCTACCGCCCGCGAGACGTGGTGATCACCGTCGCCGGCGCCGTCGACCACGAGGCGCTCGTCGCGCTGCTCCAGCGGGTCCTCGTCGCCGACGGCTGGGACCTCGGCACGGCGGCCCCGCCCGTCGAGCGGCGCGTCGGCGGCCGTGCGTCCTACACCCGCGGCAGCGCCCTGTCGGTGGTGCACCGCCCCACCGAGCAGGCGAACCTGCTGGTCGGCTTCCCCGGTCTCGCCGCGGGCGACGAGCGGCGGATGACGATGGGCGTCCTCAACTCGATCCTCGGCGGCGGCATGTCCTCGCGGCTGTTCCAGGAGGTGCGCGAGAAGCGCGGCCTGGCCTACTCCGTCTACTCCTTCGCCCCGTCCTACTCGGACGCGGGCCTCTTCGGGCTCTACGCCGCGTGCACCCCGGCGAAGGCGGGGACGGTCGCCGAGCTCCTGCTCACCGAGTTCCACCGCCTCGCCGAGGACGGCGTCACCGACGACGAGCTCGCCCGCGCCCGCGGCCAGCTCTCGGGAGCGGCGGCGCTCGCGCTGGAGGACTCCGACACCCGGATGTCGCGCCTCGGACGCGCCGAGCTGACCTTCGGCGAGTTCGTCGACCTCGACGAGAGCCTGCGCCGACTCGCCCTCGTCGGCGCGGAGGACGTCCAGGCACTCGCGGCAGACTTGGCCCGGGGGCCGTCGTCGATCTCGGCCGTCGGCGCGGTCGACGAGTCGGCCTTCGCCGGGATCGCCGGGATCGAGAGCGCCTCCGCGATCTGATCCGATCGTCGAACGCCCGCTGACCGCGCACCGCCGCGCCGCACCAGGGAGGACCCCGTGTCCCACTACATCTACCTCGTCCGCCACGGCGAGCAGCAGGACGCCGAGCACGGCATGCCGGACGGCCCGCTCTCGGCCCGTGGTGAGCGCCAGGCGAGGCTCATCGCCGAGCGGCTCGGCGGAGTCCCCTTCACCGGAGCGTGGCACTCGCCGCTGCGCCGGGCCGAGGAGACGGCCGCGCGCTTCCAGACGCTTCTGCCGAGCCTGCCGCTCCAGCCGTCCTCGCTGCTGTTCGACTGCATCCCCTCGGGGCCGACCCCGGACATGCCCAAGGCGTTCGAGCCCTTCTTCGGCAGCGTCACCGCGGCCGAGATCGAGGCGGGGCACGCGCAGATGCAGGACGCGGTGGCCGAGTTCCTGGCGCCGTCGCGCGAGGACCGCCACGACCTCCTCATCACCCACAACTTCGTGATCGGCTGGTTCGTCCGCCACGTGTTCGACGCTCCCGACTGGCGGTGGCTGGGCCTCAACCAGGCCAACTGCGGGCTGACGATCATCCGCGTCCGCTCCCGCAAGCCGCCGGTGCTCGTCGTGCACAACGACCTCTCGCACCTGCCCGTGGAGCTGCGCACCGGCCTGCCCGAGGCCCAGCCGTACTGAGCCGCGGGCTACGCTGAGTCGGTGACTACCTCCGTCGCCGTGGTCGGCGCGTCCGGCCGACTCGGCTCGTTCACCTGCTCGCTCATCGAGGCGTCGAGCGAGTTCTCGCTCGTCGCGCGGCTCGGCTCGCGGAGCGATCCCGCCGAGATGCTCGCGGCCGACGTCGTCGTCGACATGACCGTGCCGGCCGTCAGCCAGCAGATCGTCGACTTCGCCGTGGCCAACGGGAGGAAGGTGCTCGTCGGCACCTCCGGCTGGACCGGCGACCGGATCGCGGCCCTCCGGCGCAGCGTCGCCGAGCAGCCGGAGGCCGGCGTCGTGATCATCCCCAACTTCTCGCTGGGCTCGGTGCTCGCGACCGCGCTGGCCACCGTGGCCGCGCGCTTCTTCGACGCCGCCGAGATCGTCGAGACCCACGGCGCCCGCAAGGTCGACTCGCCCTCCGGGACCGCGGTCCGCACAGCCGAGCTGCTGCTGCGCGCCCGGGCCGAGCTCGGTCCGGTGCAGGCTCCGCACACCGACCAGCGGGCCCGCGGCCAGCAGGTCGCGAGCGTCCCGGTCCACAGCCTCCGCCTGCCCGGAGTGGAGGCGCGCCAGGAGGTCGTCTTCGGCGGCACCGGCGAGACGGTCACCATCCGGCACGACACCACCTCGCAGGCGTCCTACGAGCAGGGCGTCCTGCGCGCTCTCGACGCGGTCCGGACGACCACGGGCGTGGTGGTGGGCCTCGACGCGCTGATCGACCTGCGCGCCGCCTTCGACGCCGCGCCTCTCGACGAGCGGCCGGTCGACGAGCAGCCCGTCATCGACCGGGCTCCGTCCGGCCAGGCCGCCGCAGCGACGAGCACCCCGTGAGGACCCGCATCGGCGTCGTCCTGATGGCGGTCCTGCTCGCCCTCTACCTGTTCGTCTGCCTGCAGTACTCCGTCGTCGCCTTCGCCGCGGCGACGGTGCCCGGCATCGTGATGGGCGTCGGCCTGCTGATCCTCGGCGCCGTCGGCGTCTGGGGGCTCGTGCGCGAGCTGCTGTTCGGGCTCCGCGCCGAGAAGCTGGCCCGTCGGCTGGAGGGCGAGAACGCGCTGCCGCAGGAGGTCCTCGACTCGCGGGCCAGCGGGCGTCCGCTCCGGGAGGAGGCGGACGCGCTGTTCCCGCGGTACGCGGAGGAGGTCGACGCGCAGCCCGGGAGCTGGCGCGCCTGGTACCGCCTCGGCCTCGCCTACGACGCCAGCGGCGACCGCAAGCGCGCCCGAGGCGCCATCCGCCGGGCCATCGCGCTGGAGCACGAGGCTCCGGCCTGACCGCTCGGCCGCGACCCGAGCGCGGCTCTCCGGGCGAGGACCGCTCGGGCGGCCGGGATCAGGCGAGCACCCACTCCAGCGCCGCGCCGACCGTGCGGTGGCGGAACTCGAAGCCGTCGTCGAGCAGCCGCTGGGGGACCAGGCGCTGGCTCGAGAGCAGGAGCTCGTGCCCGGCGTCGCGCAGCGCGAGCTCGATGATCTTCTCGGGGACGGCCAGCTTGAACGGGCGGTGCAGCTGCTCGGCGAGGGTGCGCATCACGTCGTTCGCGGTCGCCGGCACCGGTCCGGCGAGGTTCACCGGGCCCGAGAGCGAGGACGTGAGCAGGTGGCGGATCGCCGCGGCCTCGTCGTAGAGGCTGATCCAGGGCCAGGCCTGGTTGCCGCTGCCGAGGGGTCCGCTGAGGCCGAGCTTCGTCAGGGGCAGGAGCGGCTTGAGCGCGCCGCCGTCGCCGAGGACGAGCCCGGTGCGAGCGGTGACCACCCGCGTGGCCTCGGGCGCGAGGTGGGCGGCCTTCTCCCAGCGGTCGACGACGTCGGCGAGGAACCCGTCGCCGCGCGAGGACTGCTCGGTGAGCTCCTCGCCCGGGCGGTCTCCGTAGTAGCCGACCGCGGAGGCGTTGATCAGCGTCGTCGGCGGGGTCGAGGACATCCGCATCGCGTCGGTGAGGGTCTGCGTGGACTGGATCCGCGAGTCGAGGATCTCCCGCTTGTAGGACGCGGTCCACGGCAGGCGGCTGATCGAGGCGCCGGAGAGGTTGATCACGGCGTCGACGCGGTCGAGCACGCTGAAGTCGAGCATGTGCGAGGTGGGCGCCCAGTGGAACTCGTCCGGGCTCGACGGCGCGTGGCGCACCAGGCGCAGGATCTCGTGCCCCTCGGCGCGCAGCTGGCGGGTCAGCTCGGAGCCGATCATCCCGCTGGCGCCCGAGATCAGGACGCGGAGCCGGGGAGCGGACGCATCCGGCCGGGCCGAGGGCAGCTCGGACGGCGTCGACACGTGCTCGCCCGGCGTGCGCGCGGCGCGCCGCGGCGAGCCGGAGTCCGTGGTCCCGTCGTGGTCGGAGTGCCGTGCGGATGAGTCGCTCATGGTGCCTCCCGGAGCCGGTCGCGGGCCGCCCGCGAAGCGGACCCAGCCTAGAGCCTCACGCCCGGGAGCCGGCCGAGCGCCCGACCAGGCCGGCCCGCGCGAGCACGAGGTAGAGCTCGCAGCCCAGGCAGAGGCCGAACACGGCGTTGAGGAAGGCGGCGAGGAAGGCGACGGCCGCGGCGACCGGGACCGATCCCGGGACGCCGGCGACGTGCAGGAGGACGCCGGCGCCGGTCACCACCAGGCCGATCAGCTGGGCGAAGCGCGGCGGGCGGGCGTCCTCCCACTCGCGCGGCGGTGCCAGGTGCGGCCGGACCACCCGGCGGAACAGCACCGCCCAGGGGCCGGAGCCGACGCCGCGCGCGGCCGACCAGGCGAAGAGGGCGGCGAGCGCGAGCAGCAGGAGGAAGCCGGGCTGGGAGAGCCGGCCGTCGAGGTCGGCCCGGGCCGCGGCCGCGAGCCCGAGGCCCACGGCCGTGAGGAGGAGTGCGGCGGTGACTCCGGCGGCGACCCTCGGACCGCGGGGATCGACGGTGCCGGACGGGGGAGTGGCGCCGGTGGTGGAGGGGGAGCGGGTGCTCATCATGTCTCCTGGAGTCGGTCGAGCTCGATGGTCAGGGCGGCGCGGGTCGGAGCGCCGCCGATGCGGCTGCGCGGCACTCCGTCTCGATCGAGCAGGAGGAGCGTGGGCGTCTGCCGGACGCGGAAGCGCGCCGCGAGGTCGGGGCGGTGCGTCAGATCGACGTCGAGGTGCGCCAGCCCGGGCCGCTGCTGGGCGAGCTCCCCGAGCATCCGTCGCACTGCAGGGCACCGCGTGCAGACGTCGGTCGAGAACTGCACGACTGTGGCCCGGGTCCCGAGCACTGCGCCGGGGACGAGCTCGCCGGGGTCGATCGCGGGGTCCTGGCGCGAGGGGGCGCTCGCGACGCGCCCGGAGCGGGCCCGATGGACAGCCCCGAGGACGACGCCCAGCACGACGAGGCCGAGCAGTGCGGCGAGGATCGTCACGGGCTCCATCCGGGAAGCGTAGGTCGGCGCAGGCGCTGCGCGGACGACTGTTTCGGGATGTGACGACGGCCGCGGTCGGAGCGTGGTCTAGGTTCGATCCGTGACCGAACAGAGCAGCCTCAGCGCAGACCCGAGCAGTCCCGTCTTCCGCAGTGATGTCGTCGTCGAGCTGGTCCGCGCGAGCGCCCACGACTCGGACGTGCTGTTCGCGGCCCGCGTCTCGACCCAGGGCGAGAAGACGCTCGCCGAGGCGCTCGACGGCGAGGAGTCCGACGCCGAGCTGCAGCGCAAGCGCGACCGCGGACTGATCAACTACCTGATGCGCGACCGCCACGGCTCGCCGTTCGAGCACAACTCGATGACCTTCTACGTGCAGGCGCCGATCTTCGTCTTCCGCGAGTTCATGCGGCACCGCATCGCCTCCTACAACGAGGAGTCGGGCCGCTACCGCGAGCTCCGCCCGGTCTTCTACGTGCCCGGCCCCCGGCGCAACCTCGTGCAGGTCGGCAAGCCCGGCGCCTACTCCTTCGAGCCGGGCACCGCGGAGCAGGCCGAGCTCGTCGCCGCGGAGACGCGCCGCGTCAGCACGCAGGCCTACGAGTCGTACCGGCGGATGCTCGGCGAGGGCGTCGCCCGCGAGGTCGCCCGGATCGTCCTCCCGCTGAACATCTACTCGTCGATGTACGTCACGCTCAACGCCCGCTCGCTGATGAACTTCCTCTCCCTGCGCACCAAGCGCGAGGACTCGACGTTCCCCTCCTTCCCGCAGCGCGAGATCGAGATTGCGGCCGAGCAGATGGAGACGCACTTCCAGGAGCTGATGCCCCTCACGGCCGCCGCCTTCACAGCGAACGGCCGCGTCGCCCCGTAGCCCGCCGCCCGGCGAGGACGAGCGGGCCGTCCCGCCCGATCGCCTGCTGCCGTCCGCGCGGGCGGCTCCGGGAAGCTCCTCCCGGCGGCGCGGCGGCGACCCGCTACCCTGGCAGCGTGTCAACTCCGGAGAATCCCTTCGGCCAGGTCCTGGTCGCCCTGGTCACCCCGTTCACCGCCGACGGCGAGGTCGACTGGCCCGGTGTCGAGAAGCACATCGACGACTGCATCGCAGCGGGCGCGGACGGCATCGTGGTCACCGGGACCACGGGCGAGACCAGCACCCTGACCGACCCGGAGAAGATCCGCCTCGTCGAGGTCGGCCGCTCGGTCGCCGGGGGCCGCGCGAAGATCATCACGGGAGGCGGCTCGAACGAGACCGCCCACGCCATGCAGCTCGCCCGTCAGAGCGAGAAGGCCGGCGCCGACGGCAACATGATCGTCACCCCGTACTACAACAAGCCCACGCAGGCGGGCGTGCTCACCCACTTCCGGATGATCGCGGATGCGACGGACCTGCCGGTCATCCTCTACGACATCCCCGGCCGCACCGGCGTGCCGATCCGCTACGAGACGATCCTGCGGGCGGCCAAGCACCCGAACATCCTGGCCGTGAAGGACGCGAAGGGCGATCTCTCCGAGGTCAGCCGCGTGCTCAACCAGACCGACCTGATGTACTTCTGCGGCGACGACGCGAACGTGCTGCCCGAGCTCGCCATCGGCGCCACGGGGCTCATCGGCGTCACCGCGAACATCGCCGCCGCGCCGTACCGCACGATCGTCGACGCCGTGAACGCGGGCGACCTCCACGCGGCCACCCGTGCGCACCAGCAGCTCGAGCCGCTCGTGCGCGCCGTGATGACGCACGTCCCCGGGACCGTCGCCGCGAAGTACATCCTGCACGGCCTCGGCCGCATCTCCTCGCCGCGCGTGCGGCTGCCCCTGGTCGGCCCGGAGGAGTCGGAGGCGGCGCTCATCGAGGACGAGCTCGGCCTGGTCCGCGACATCCCGGGCGTCGACTTCCGCAACTTCCGGCCCGACCGCAACGCCGCGGCCGGCGGCGCCCTCCCGAAGGTCGCCGGCACCACCCGCTGAGCCCGAGCGGCACGTCCCGAGAAAGCACCGCTGGAGAAGGAGGGCGCATGCCCGGTCCCGTGATCATCCCCGCCCCGCTCGCTCCGGGAACGCTCCGGATCATCCCCCTCGGCGGCCTCGGCGAGATCGGCCGCAACATGACCGTCTTCGAGATCGACGGCAGGCTCCTGGTCGTCGACTGCGGCGTGCTCTTCCCGGAGGAGGACCAGCCGGGCGTCGACCTGATCCTCCCGGACTTCACGCCCATCCGGGACCGGCTCGACGACATCGTCGGAGTGGTCCTCACCCATGGCCACGAGGACCACATCGGCGCCGTCCCCTACCTGCTCCGGCTGAAGCGCGACATCCCGCTGATCGGCTCCACCCTCACGCTCGCCCTCGTCGAGGCGAAGCTCAAGGAGCACCGGATCACGCCGTACACGCTCACGGTGAAGGAGGGCGACGTCGAGAACCTCGGGCCCTTCGAGCTCGAGTTCGTCGCCGTGAACCACTCGATCCCGGACGCGCTGGCCGTGTCGATCGTCACCGACGCGGGCTCGGTGCTGCACACCGGCGACTTCAAGATGGACCAGCTGCCGCTCGACGGCCGGATCACCGACCTGCGCGCCTTCGCCCGCCTCGGCGAGGAGGGCGTCGACCTGTTCATGGTCGACTCCACCAACGCCGACGTCCCCGGCTTCACGCCGAGCGAGCGCGACATCGGCCCGGTCATCGAGAGCGTCATGGCCAGGGCGACCCGCCGCGTCATCGTCGCGAGCTTCTCCAGCCACGTGCACCGGGTGCAGCAGGTGCTCGACGCGGCCCACGCCACGGGCCGCCGCGTGGCGCTGCTCGGCCGCTCCATGGTCCGCAACATGCGCATCGCCGCGGATCTCGGCTACCTGCACGTCCCTCCGGGAGTCCTGGTCGACATGAAGAAGTCGGGCGACGTCCCCGAGGACAGGATCGTCTACATGTCCACCGGGTCGCAGGGCGAGCCGATGGCCGTCCTCAGCCGGATGGCCAACCTCGATCACCAGATCGAGCCGGGGGAGGGCGACACCGTGATCCTCGCCTCCAGTCTCATCCCCGGCAACGAGAACGCGGTGTACCGGGTCATCAACGGGCTCACGCGGCTCGGAGCGACCGTCGTGCACAAGGGCAACGCGAAGGTGCACGTGTCCGGGCACGCCGCGGCCGGCGAGCTCCTCTACTGCTACAACATCCTCAAGCCGCTGAACGTGATGCCGGTGCACGGCGAGTACCGGCACCTGGTCGCGAACGCGCAGCTCGCGCGTGAGACCGGGATCGCGGAGGAGAACACGATCATCGCCGAGGACGGCACCGTGATCGACCTGCTCGACGGCAGGGCGACCGTCGTCGGACGGCTCGACCTGGGGTTCGTCTACGTCGACGGATCGTCGGTGGGCGAGATCACCGACGCCGACCTCAAGGACCGGCGGATCCTCGGCGAGGAGGGCTTCATCTCGATCATCGTGGTGGTCGAGGCGGGCACGGGGCGGATCGTCGTCGGCCCCGAGATCCACGCGAAGGGCTTCGCGGAGGACGACAGCGTCTTCGACGAGGTCAAGCCGCGGATCGCGGCCGCGCTCGAGGAGGCGGTGCGGAACGGGGCGAGCGATCAGCACGCGCTCTCGCAGGCCGTCCGTCGCGTCGTCGGCCGCTGGGTCAACACCTCCTACCGCCGCCGGCCCATGATCGTGCCGCTCGTCATCGAGGCCTGAGCCTCCCGGCCGGCGGCGGATCGGCGCCGGCCGTCGCGGCGCGGGTCACCGGCCCTGACGGGGGCGGCGGGTACGGTGGCCTCATGGCGACCAGTACCAAGACGACCTCGCGCGGGCGCGGCAGCGCGACTCCGCGCTCCGGCGCGCCGCGATCCGGACGAGGCTCGGGCAAGGCGGCCGCCGAGACGAAGACGGTGGCCTTCGAGTCCGCCCCGCGCACCAACCCCGCCGTGCGGCTCTGGATGGCGCTGGCCCACCTCGCGGGCGGCGCCGCCCGCGCCCTCGGTCCCGAGCGGCTGGCGAAGGAGGAGCGCCGCGACGGCGTCCCCTTCCTGCTGCTGCTGCTGGCCGTCGCGGGCGCGGTGGTCGAGTGGTTCCTCGCGACCGACCCGGTCGCCCTGGTGCTCGACGCGTGGAGCTTCGGCGGCTTCTTCGGCCGTGTCGCCTACGTGCTGCCGGTCGTCCTTCTCCTCTTCTCCCTCTGGCTCTTCCGGCACCCCCGGTCCGTCGACGACAACGGGCGGATCGGCGTGGGCGTCATCACGCTGCTCGTCGCCTCCGCCGGCATCTGCCACGCGCACCTCGGCCTGCCGCAGCCCGGCCAGGGAATCGAGACCATGGCGGCCGCGGGAGGCGTCCTCGGCTGGCTGGTGGGCGCCCCGCTCGCGGCGATCGCCACCGTCCCCGGCGCGACCGTGCTGCTGTCTCTCGTGATCCTGCTGTCGCTGTTCATCATCACCAAGACCCCGCCGAACCGCATCGGCGCGCGCTCGCGGGAGCTCTACGGCTACCTCTTCGGCGCCCCCGTGCTCGACGACGAGGAGCGCGCCCGCCTCAAGGCCGAGCGGGCCGCCGCGAAGGCCGCGGCGAAGGCGGAGGCCGAGCAGGAGGAGGACGCGCAGCAGGACGGCGGAGAGCTGCCCTGGTGGCGGCGCACCGAGTCCGGGCGCGAGGACGAGCCGACCGTGCAGACCGAGCTCCCGATCGACTCCTTCACCGAGGTCATCGAGGGCGCCGCGCCGGCCCGCGGCCGCGCGAAGGGCTTCGACACCGCGCTCGAGGAGCGCGACGACGAGGCCCACCCGCCGACCCGCTCCTACGCCACCGAGGTGCTGGCCGAGGCCGAGACCGCCGAGGCGGCGCTCGCCCGCTTCGAGCAGACGGGCGCTCCCCGCGGCGCGACCGGCGTGGTCGACGACGACGCGACCGAGGTCATCCGGCTCGACCGCCTCGACGTGGCGCCCGCCGTCCCGATCCCGCCCGTCATCGAGACCGGCCCGATCGCGCCCCTCGCCGAGGAGGACCCGACCGCCGGTTTCGACTCCTCGTTCGAGGACGACGCGCCGTACCGCCTCCCTTCGGCGGCCGCCCTCTCGACGGGCACGCCCTCCAAGGCGCGCTCGGCGGCCAACGACGAGATGGTCCGCGCCATCACCGAGGTGCTGCAGCAGTTCAACGTGGACGCGACGGTCACCGGCTTCTCCCGCGGCCCGACCGTCACCCGCTACGAGATCGAGCTCGGCCCCGGCGTCAAGGTCGAGCGCGTCACCGCGCTCAGCAAGAACCTCTCCTACGCCGTCGCCAGCAACGAGGTCCGGATCCTCTCCCCGATCCCGGGCAAGAGCGCGATCGGCGTCGAGATCCCCAACACGGACCGCGAGATCGTCTCGCTGGGCGACGTCCTCCGCTCGCCGGCCTCGACGACGTCCACGCACCCGATGACCATCGGCGTCGGCAAGGACGTCGAGGGCGGCTACGTCGTGGCGAACCTCGCCAAGATGCCGCACCTCCTGGTCGCCGGCTCCACCGGCTCCGGCAAGTCCAGCTTCGTCAACTCGATGATCACGAGCCTGCTGATGCGCGCGCGCCCGCAGGACGTGCGCATGGTCCTGATCGACCCCAAGCGCGTGGAGCTCACCATCTACGGCGGAGTGCCGCACCTGATCACTCCGATCATCACGAACCCCAAGAAGGCCGCCGAGGCGCTGCAGTGGGTCGTGAAGGAGATGGACATGCGCTACGACGACCTGGCGTCGTTCGGGTTCCGCCACATCGACGACTTCAACGCGGCCGTCCGCGCCGACGAGATCAAGCTCCCCGCGGGCAGCAGCCGCGTCCTCAAGCCGTACCCGTACCTCCTCGTGGTGGTCGACGAGCTCGCCGACCTGATGATGGTCGCCCCGCGCGACGTCGAGGACTCGATCGTGCGCATCACCCAGCTCGCGCGCGCCTCGGGCATCCACCTCGTGCTGGCCACGCAGCGGCCGAGCGTCGACGTGGTGACCGGCCTCATCAAGGCGAACGTGCCCAGCCGCCTCGCCTTCGCGGTGACCAGCGTGACCGACTCGCGGGTCATCCTCGACCAGCCGGGAGCCGACAAGCTCATCGGGCAGGGCGACGGCCTCTTCCTCCCCATGGGCACCAACAAGCCGATGCGCGTCCAGGGCGCCTGGGTCCGCGAGGACGAGATCGCGAAGGTCGTCGAGCACGTCACCCGTCAGGCGCAGCCCGAGTACCGCCAGGACATCACCGTGCAGGCGCAGCGCAAGGAGATCGACTCCGACATCGGGGACGACCTCGAGCTGCTGGTCGCGGCGGCCGAGCTCGTCGTCAGCACGCAGTTCGGCTCGACCTCGATGCTGCAGCGCAAGCTCCGCGTCGGCTTCGCCAAGGCCGGCCGACTGATGGACCTGCTCGAGTCGCGCGAGGTCGTCGGCCCCTCCGAGGGGTCGAAGGCCCGCGACGTGCTGGTCACCGCCGAGCAGCTGCCGGGCGTCCTCGCGCGGATGCGCGGCGAGGACACGGGCGAGGGGCCGGCCGCGCCGTCCTCGGTCGCCCCGGACCCGTACGCGGATCCGCTGGCCGAGCCGACGGGGCCCGCCGCCACCGACTACCACGACGACGACGAGGGGTCCGGCGAGGACGCCTGGACGCTGACGGGACGCGAGTGACCGTCCCGGTCGCCCGCACTGCGAGGAACGGCGGAGCACGATGACCCACCCCACCGCACCGGCTCCGGCCGCGTCGGGCAACTGGAACCTGCCGAACGCGATCACGGTCGTCCGGATCCTGCTGGCGCCCGTCTTCTTCTGGCTCCTGCTGGCCGACGGGGGGCAGGACGGCGGGATCCGGATCGCCGCGGCGCTCCTCTTCATCGTCGCGATCGCCACGGACGGCATCGACGGGCACATCGCCCGGAGCCGGGGCCTCGTGACCGATCTCGGCAAGCTCCTGGATCCGATCGCCGACAAGGTGCTCACCGGCGCGGCGCTCGTCGGGCTCTCGATCCTCGCGGAGCTGCCGTGGTGGGTGACGATCGTCATCCTGGTGCGCGAGATCGGCATCACCGTGTTCCGGATGGCCGTGCTCTCGGACCGGGTGATCCCCGCGTCGCGGGGCGGCAAGCTCAAGACGATCGTGCAGTCGATCGCGATCTCCCTCGCTCTGCTGCCGCTCTGGGCCGTCCTCGGCGAGTGGGTCCACTGGCTGAACGGCATCACGATGACGGCGGCGGTGGTGCTCACGGTCGCCACCGGGATCGACTACCTCGCCGACGCCGCCCGCCAGAGCCGGGCCGCCCGGTCGACGCGGTGACGGCCGCGCAGCTGATCGCCGAGCTCCGGCGGCGGGGTGTCGACCTCGCCGTCGCGGAGTCCCTCACCGGCGGCGCGCTCAGCTCCGCCCTCGTGGAGGTGCCCGGCGCCTCCGCCGTGTACCGCGGGGGAGTGGTGAGCTATGCCACCGACCTCAAGGACCGGCTCCTCGGGGTCGACGCGCGCGTCCTCGGCGAGCGGGGTCCCGTCGATCCCGGAGTCGCCGTGCAGATGGCGCGCGGAGCGTCCTCGCGGCTCGCAGCCGACGGGCGTCCGACGCTCGGCCTGGCGACCACTGGGGTCGCCGGTCCGGATCCGCAGGGGGATGCGGCCGTCGGCACCGTCTTCGTGGCGGCCGTCCTCGGCGAGGACGAGCTGGTCCGCGAGCACCGGTTCGACGGAGACCGCGCCGCGATCCGCGCAGCCTCGGTCGACGCGGCTCTCGCCCTCGGCGCGGAGCTGATCTCCCGCGGCGCATGAGGCGGATACCCAGCGAGGGCCCTTCGGGAATCGGAATGCGCCGCATTGCGGCCCGGTTACAACTGGTGTCGCTCACACGCAAAGTCCAGTCATCCGGTATTAGAGTCGACACCATACGAACCGGGTAGTGAACAGCTATCCGGTTCTCTCGTCCCAGCCCCCCGATCACCCGCTCCGGAATCTCCGGCGCTCGTGCTCGCGGTGCAGGTGCACGACATGCGGTTGACGTGGAGAAGGAGGGTCCAGTGGTTCTAGTTCGTCAGGAGATCGGCGATGTCCTCAGGGACTTTCGCCTGCAGAAAGGTCGTACGCTCCGTCAGGTGGCGAGCAAGGCGAGCGTTGCGCTCGGCTACCTGAGCGAGGTCGAACGCGGTCAGAAGGAGGCCTCCTCGGAGATCCTCGCCTCTGTCGCCGACGCCCTCGACACCCCCATCTCGGTGATCATGCGCGAGGTCGGCGATCGTCTCGCCGTCATCGAGGGCATCGACACCATCCCCGACACCATCCCGGCCGACATGGTCGCCGGCTTCGACGCGGACCTCGTCACGCAGTAGTCGGCCCCCGTCCCCTCCACTCACCGCACCCGCTCCACGCGAAGGGCGCCCAGGCTCCGGCCGGGCGCCCTTCGGCGTTCCCGGGGAGTGCGGCCTCCGGGCAGCGGCTACCGTGGACGCATGCGCTTGAGCGAGTTCCGGCAGCTGGTGGACGACGAGTTCGGCGGCGCCTATGCCCGTGTCCTGGTCTCGGACCTCGTGCTGACCGAGCTCGGGGGCCGCACAGCCGAGCGCGCCCTCGCGGACGGAGCGGAGCCGCGCGAGGTCTGGCTCGCCCTCTGCCGCGCCAACGACGTCCCGGAGGCCCGGTGGCACGGCGTGGATCCGAGGAAGCGCCACCGCTGACGCTCCCGTCGCCGAAGCCGTGTTCGACACGCCGACGGCTCGTGCTCGAATCCGTGTTCGAACCGGTCTAGGCTCCTCCACAGAAGCAGGAACGGCCCCGTCTCCACGGAGTCGCTCTCGCTCGGCCCCGATGTCGGTGGTCGGGCGTACCGTCGGAGACACCTGAACGGACCTGCTTCACCGCCTTGTCGCAGCCGGCCGGCACTGTCACTCCGACAGCCACCGGCATGTCGCGACAGCCTGTAGGCGACACCACCACGAACACGAGAGCGAGACGGCCATGCCCAGTTCCTCCGACCGCGAGAAGTCCCTCGAGACCGCACTCGCCCAGATCGACCGCCAGTTCGGCAAGGGCGCCGTCATGCGCCTCGGAAGCGACGACCGCGCTCCCGTCGAGGTGATCCAGACCGGTTCGATCGCGCTCGACGTCGCGCTCGGGATCGGCGGGCTCCCCCGCGGCCGCATCGTCGAGATCTACGGCCCCGAGTCCTCCGGAAAGACAACCCTCACGCTGCACGCGATCGCGAACGCGCAGCGCAACGGCGGCATCGCCGCCTTCATCGACGCGGAGCACGCGCTCGACCCCGAGTACGCCAAGAAGCTCGGCGTCGACATCGACTCCCTCCTCGTGTCGCAGCCCGACACCGGAGAGCAGGCGCTCGAGATCGCCGACATGCTCGTGCGCTCGGGCTCGATCGACCTCATCGTGATCGACTCCGTCGCGGCCCTCGTGCCGCGTGCCGAGATCGAGGGCGAGATGGGCGACTCCCACGTCGGCCTGCAGGCGCGCCTCATGTCCCAGGCGCTGCGCAAGCTGACCGGCGGACTGAACACCACGAACACCACGATGATCTTCATCAACCAGCTGCGCGAGAAGATCGGCGTCTTCTTCGGAAGTCCCGAGACCACGGCGGGCGGCAAGGCGCTCAAGTTCTACGCGTCGGTCCGCCTCGACATCCGCCGCATCGAGACGCTGAAGGACGGCACCGACGCGGTCGGCAACCGCACCCGCGTCAAGGTCGTGAAGAACAAGATGGCCCCGCCCTTCAAGCAGGCCGAGTTCGACATCCTCTACGGCGTCGGCATCTCCCGCGAGGGCAGCCTGATCGACTTCGGCGTCGAGCACGAGATCGTCCGCAAGTCGGGCGCCTGGTACACCTACGACGGCGACCAGCTCGGCCAGGGCAAGGAGAAGGCGCGCCAGTTCCTCATCGACAACCCCGATGTGGCCGCCGAGATCGAGAAGCGCATTCTGGTCAAGCTCGGCGTGATCGTCGACCCGAACGCGGCCGTCGAGGCCGCGCCGGTCGCGATCGAGACCAAGCAGCCCGTGCGCAAGGGCGCCTAGCCCGTGGCGGAGAAGGCCGCGGAGGGGGCGAAGGGCCGCCCCGTGGCCTTCCTGCCCTGGGTCGACCGGGGTGCGGCGGGCGACGACGGCTGGGCTCCGGCGGCGCCGGACGCCGACGGGGCCGGGTCGCTTCCGGATCCGTCCGGAGCCGGAACGCCGCGTACCAGTGCTCCCGGGGCGGCCGCAGGCGAGTTGGAAGGCTCCGCCGTCGGGGGCGCCGCGTCTCCGGCCTCCGAGCGGATCGCCGAGCTCTCGGCTCATGTCGCCCGGCGCGCGCCGGCGTTCGTCGAGAACGCGGACGACGAGGACGACGACGACGCGATCGAGATCCCGGAGGAGATCGATCCCGAGCAGGTCGCGGATCGGATCGTACGGGGGCTCTCCCGCAAGAGCCTCTCGGTCGCCGAGGTCGAGGCGCGCCTCTACACGGAGGGCGTCGCCGAGAAGGACGCCCTCGAGATCCTCGAGCGCTTCACGCGCTTCGGCTACCTCGACGACCTCCGCATGGCGGAGCAGCTGGTCGTCTCGCTCCGTGACCGCAAGAAGCTCGGCCGCTCCTCCATCCAGCAGGAGCTGCGCGCGCGGAAGATCGACCCCGAGGCGATCGCGTCAGCGCTCGACGAGCTGGACGGCGACGACGAGTACCGGACGGCGCTCGAGCTCGCGCGCAAGCGCCTACCGAGCCTGCGCTCGCTCTCCGACGAGGTCGCCGAGCGCCGGCTCACGGGGTTCCTCGCGCGCCGCGGCTACGCCGGCGGACTCGTGCAGCGCGTCGTCCGCGAGACGATCCGCAAGCCGGGGTCGAGCGTCCGCTTCCGCTGACACGGCGGGCCGAGGCGGTCCGACCGGAGCGTAGAATCCCACACCATGAGCACGCTCGGTACCGCCCCGTCGCCCGTCGCCGAGACCCGGCCGAGGACCTACGAGGTCCGTACGTTCGGGTGCCAGATGAACGTGCACGACTCCGAGCGGCTGAGCGGTTCGCTCGAGGCGGCGGGCTACGTGTCCGCCGATGGAGCCGAGGCCGACGTCGTCGTCATCAACACCTGCGCGGTGCGCGAGAACGCCGACAACAAGCTCTACGGCAACCTCGGCCACCTCGCGTCGGTGAAGCGCCGCCACGAGGGGATGCAGATCGCGGTCGGCGGCTGCCTCGCGCAGAAGGACAAGAACGTCATCCTCGACCGCGCCCCGTGGGTCGACGTCGTCTTCGGCACGCACAACATGGGCGCCCTCCCGAGCCTGCTCGAGCGCGCCCGCCACAACGACGAGGCGCAGCTCGAGATCCTCGAGTCGCTCGATGTCTTCCCCTCCACGCTCCCCACGAAGCGCGACTCGACCTACAGCGGCTGGGTCTCGATCTCGGTCGGCTGCAACAACACCTGCACCTTCTGCATCGTCCCCTCGCTCCGCGGCAAGGAGAAGGACCGGCGTCCCGGCGACGTGCTCGCCGAGATCCAGGCGCTCGTGGACGACGGCGCGATCGAGGTCACCCTTCTCGGCCAGAACGTGAACTCCTACGGCGTCGAGTTCGGCGACCGCCAGGCGTTCTCGAAGCTGCTCCGCGCGGCGGGCACCATCGACGGGCTTGAGCGGATCCGCTTCACGAGCCCCCATCCCGCGGCCTTCACCGACGACGTGATCGACGCCATGGCCGAGACGCCGGCGGTGATGCCGCAGCTGCACATGCCGCTCCAGTCCGGCTCCGACCGCATCCTCAAGGCGATGCGCCGCTCCTACCGCTCCGAGAAGTTCCTCGGGATCCTCGACCGGGTCCGCGATCGCATCCCGCACGCGGCGATCAGCACCGACATCATCGTGGGCTTCCCCGGCGAGACCGAGGCCGACTTCCAGGAGACCCTGCGGGTGGTCGAGGCGGCCCGCTTCGCCTCCGCCTTCACCTTCCAGTACTCCATCCGGCCCGGCACCCCGGCCGCGACGCTGCCCGACCAGATCCCCAAGGCGGTCGTCCAGGAGCGCTACGAGCGGCTCGTCGCCCTGCAGGACGCGATCAGCGAGCAGGAGAACCGCGCAGTCGTCGGCCGAGAGGTCGAGGTCCTCGTCGCGACCGGCGAGGGCCGTCGCGACACGGAGACGCACCGGCTGAGCGGACGCGCCGAGGACAGCCGTCTGGTGCACTTCGACGTGCCCGAGGGCTCCGAGCAGCCGCGTCCCGGAGACGTGGTCTCCGTCCGGGTCACCCGTGCCGCCCCCTTCTACCTCCTGGCGGATTCGCCCGACGGCGCGCCGCTCCGCATCCGCCGCACCCGCGCGGGCGACGCCTGGGACCGGGCGCAGACCGAGTCCTGCGGAGTTCCGGCCGCCCCGGGCGCGAGCGGGGCGCCCCGGGTCTCGCTGGGCCTGCCATCGCTGCGCGTGCGCGACGCCGGCACGCTGACGACGCCGATCTACGACGCCCTCGATGGCGAGCGCTGAGACCGGAGCCCCCGATACCGCGCCGGAGCTCATCGCGGTCGTCGGCGCGACCGGCACGGGCAAGTCCGACCTCTCGCTCGAGCTCGCCGAGGCGATCCGGCAGGACGGCGGCGCCGCTGAGATCGTGAACGCCGACGCGATGCAGCTCTACCGCGGGATGGACATCGGCACCGCGAAGCTGCCCGCCGACGAGCGTCGGGGCGTCCCGCACCACCTGCTCGACGTCCTCGACGTGACGGAGGAGGCGTCGGTCGCCCGCTACCAGCGCGAGGCGCGGCGCGTGATCGAGAGCGTGCTGGCGCGCGGGGCGACGCCGATCCTCGTCGGAGGCTCCGGTCTGTACGTCTCCAGCGTCGTCTTCGAGTTCTCGTTCGCGGGCACCGACCCGGCCGTCCGGCGCCGGCTCGAGGAGACCGCCGAGCGGGAGGGCCTGGGCGCCCTCGTCGAGCGGTTGCGCCGGATCGACGCCGGAGTGGCCGAGCGGATCGGTCCGCACAACGCCCGGCGCATCGTCCGCGCGCTCGAGATCGCGGAGCTCACCGGCGGGAGCACGCACAGCGCGCTGATGTCCGACGAGCCGGTTCCGTGGCGCCCCGCCTCGATCCTGTTCCTCGAGGCTCCGCGGGAGGAGCTGGTGCAGCGCCTCGACCGGCGGGTGGAGCGGATGTGGGCGGCCGGGATGCTCGACGAGGTCGAGCGGCTCGTCCCCCTCGGCCTGGAGCGCGGCGTCACCGCCGGGCGGGCCATCGGGTACGCCCAGGCGCTCGCCCAGCGTGCCGGCGTCCTCCGCGAGGAGGAGGCGATCGCGGCGACGCAGGCGCTCACGCGCCGCTACGCACGTCGGCAGAACAGCTGGTTCCGGCGCTACGCCGGCGCCCACCGGCTCCCGTACGACGCGCCGGACCTGGTGTCGCGGGCGCACTCCGCCGCCCAGGCCGCCGCTCCCGCTCCTCGCTAGGCTGTGCGCCATGACGATCGAGCTGCACTTCACCAAGGGCCAGGGCACCGGCAACGACTTCGTGCTCTTCAGCGACCCGGACGGTGAGGTCGACCTCTCGCCCGCGCAGATCGCGATGATCTGCGACCGCCACTTCGGCGTCGGCGCCGACGGCGTCATCCGTGCCGTCCGCTCCCGCGCGATCCCGGAGGGCGCCGCGGCTCTGGCCGAGGAGAGCGAGGCGGAGTGGTTCATGGACTACCGCAACGCCGACGGCTCGATCGCCGAGATGTGCGGCAACGGCATCCGCGTCTACGCCGCGTTCCTGCTCGCGGGCGGCCTCGCGGCGCTCGAGCCCGGCGACACCCTGCCGATCGGCACCCGCGCCGGCGTCCGCGACGTCACCCGCAGCGGTGCCGGGTTCCAGGTCGACCTCGGCCGCTGGGAGCTGGCGGGCGGCGAGCCCCTGGTGCGGGCGAAGGAGCTCAAGGTCGCGCGCCCCGGTCTCGGGATCGACCTCGGCAATCCGCACGTGGTCGTCGCCCTCAGCAACGACGAGGAGCTCGACTCCGCCGACCTCTCCTACATCCCGCAGCTCGACCCGGAGCCCGAGGACGGCGCGAACGTCGAGTTCGTGGTGCCCGGCGAGCCCCTGGTCCACGACGGCATCGGGCGGATCCGGATGCGCGTGCACGAGCGCGGCAGCGGCGAGACCCTGAGCTGCGGCACGGGTGCCGCAGCGGCGGCACTGGCGGTGCGCTACTGGGCGGGAGCCCGCGCTCCGCAGGCCTGGCGCGTGGAGGTCCCGGGCGGCACGCTCGGCGTGACGATGTTCGCGGCGGAGGAGGGCGAGCACGTCGGGCTCTCCGGCCCGGCCGACCTCGTCTTCACCGGGACGATCCGGATCGACTGAGGACCCGGTCAGGCCCGGCGGGTCGTCCGGAGCACGCGGAAGCCCTTCGCCGAGGAGACGCGCTCCACGTCGAGCCGCCCGGCGAACGCGGCGCCCAGCCAGGTCTGGAGCGAGTCTGAGCCGAGGTTGCGCTGCACGACGAGCCAGGCGTCCGCGCCCTCCTCGAGCCGCGGCAGCCAGCGTTCGAGCAGGAGGTGCAGCTCCTCCTTGCCGATGCGGATCGGCGGGTTCGACCACACGGTGCGGAAGCGGACGTCGTCGGGAACATCCTCGGGCAGCACGGCGTTGACATTGAGGACGCCGAGTTCCTCGCAGTTGCGACGGACCAGCTCGAGCGCCCGCTGGTTGACGTCGACCGCCCACACCCGGGCGTCGGGGGAGGCGAGGGCGAGCGCGAGGGCGATCGGGCCCCAGCCGCAGCCGAGGTCCAGCAGGTCCCCGTCAGCGGGGGCGTCGGGCACCGCGTCCAGCAGGACGCGTGTGCCGAGATCGACGTGACCGGGGCTGAACACCCCTCCTGCCGTCGTGACCTCGAGGTCGCGGCCGGCCAGGCGGGCCTGGATCCTGCGGGGCCGGAGGTCGCCGTCGGGAGTACTCGAGAAGTAGTGCTCGGCGGCCATGAGAAGTGAACCTATCAAGACCTGAGGAGTTAGTGTTATCCGGATGACGGAAGACCTGAACGAGACCGACACGACCGAGGCCGTGGACGTCGTCTCGAGGGTCCTGGCGAACGCGCAGTCGCGTTCGGCAGGGTACTCGCGCTTCGTCGCGGGTGGAGCCCAGGCGCTGCAGGGCGCCGGCCACGAGGGCGAGAACAGCGACGGCGAGCAGTTCGACCGCGACGACCGGCAGGCGCTGCGACGCGTCGCCGGCCTCTCGACCGAGCTCGAGGACGTCACGGAGGTCGAGTACCGCCAGCTGCGCCTGGAGAACGTCGTGCTCATCGGCGTGTACTCGCAGAATTCGCTGGAGGACGCGGAGAACTCGTTGCACGAGCTCGCCGCGCTCGCGGAGACGGCGGGAGCGACGGTCCTCGACGGCCTGCTCCAGCGCCGCCCGCACCCCGATCCGAGCACCTACCTCGGCAAGGGCAAGGCCCAGGAGCTCGCGGGGCTCGTCGCGGCCCTCGGCGCGGACACGGTCGTCGCCGACAGCGAGCTCGCACCGAGCCAGCGGCGTGCGCTGGAGGACGTGGTGAAGGTCAAGGTGATCGACCGCACCGCGGTGATCCTCGACATCTTCAGCCAGCACGCGAAGAGCCGTGAGGGCAAGGCGCAGGTCGAGCTCGCGCAGCTCGAGTACCTGCTCCCGCGACTGCGCGGCTGGGGCGAGTCCATGTCCCGCCAGGCCGGCGGCCAGGTGGGCGCGGGAGCCGGAATGGGCTCGCGCGGTCCGGGTGAGACGAAGATCGAGCTCGATCGTCGCCGCATCCACACCCGCATGGCGCGCCTGCGCAAGCAGATCACGGCGATGAAGCCCGCCCGCGAGGCCAAGCGCGCGAACCGCAAGCGCAACGCCGTCCCCTCGGTGGCGATCGCGGGATACACGAACGCCGGCAAGTCGAGCCTGCTGAACCGGATGACGCACGCGGGCGTCCTCGTCGAGAACTCGCTCTTCGCTACCCTCGACGCCACCGTCCGCAAGGCCCAGACGAAGGACGGGCGCCTCTACACGCTCGCCGACACGGTCGGCTTCGTGCGAGCGCTTCCGCACCAGCTCGTCGAGGCCTTCCGGTCGACGCTCGAGGAGGTCGCGGACTCCGATGTGATCGTCCACGTCGTGGACGCCTCCCACCCCGATCCGGCCGGGCAGATCGCCACCGTGCGCGACGTGATCGGCGAGGTGGGCGCCCGCAGCATCCCCGAGATCATCGCCTTCAACAAGGCCGATCTGGTGGACGAGGGCACGCGGCTGGTGCTGCGCGGTCTCGCTCCCGACGCGGTCTTCGTGTCGGCGCGCAGCGGCGAGGGCATCGACGAGCTGGAGGCGCGGATCGCCGAGATCCTGCCCGAGCCGGACGTCGAGATCGACCTGCTCGTGCCGTACGACCGGGGCGACGTGATCTCGCATCTGCACCGCAGCGGCCGGATCCTGTCGACGCAGTACGTCGAGGGCGGCACCCACGTGGTCGCCCTCGTGCACGCCGACCTGGCGGGCTCGCTCACCGAGTTCGCGGTTCCGCGCGCGGCCGTCCAGGCCTGATCGCCACCACCCGAGCGCCCGTCTCCCCGTCCGGGCGGCGGGCGCTCGGCGCATCCGGGAGGGGGTGCGGCGACCCGCACCACCGACCGGCGGCGGCCGGAGGGTTCGGCGACGGGGTTTCGGCGGCCTTCCTCCGCCTTCCCGTGACCGCGACGGAGGGGCGCGCGCCCCGATCGCCGGTGCCCGTCGAACGCAGGAGGGGCCCGGCCGGCTGCACGCCGGTCGGGCCCCTCCTGCGTTCCCGGTGTCAGACCGAGCGGAGGACCGCCACGATCTTCCCGAGCACCTCGGCCTCGTCGCCGAGGATCGGCTCGAAGTTGGAGTTGCGGGGCAGCAGCCAGGTGTGGCCGTCGCGCTGGCGCAGCACCTTGACGGTGGCCTCGCCGTCGAGCATGGCCGCTACGATCTCGCCGTTCTCGGCGGTGCGCTGCGAGCGGACCACGACCCAGTCACCGTCGCAGATCGCGGCGTCGATCATCGACTCGCCGACGACCTTGAGCATGAAGAGCTCGCCCTTGCCGACGAGCTGCCGGGGAAGCGGGAACACCTCGTCGATCTGCTGGTCGGCCATGATCGGCACACCCGCCGCGATCCGGCCGACGAGGGGGACCATCGCCGCGTCGCCGACCGTCGCGGTCGACTCGAACGACCCGTCGTCCTCCGTCGAGCTGGGGACGTCGATGAGGATCTCGAGGGCGCGGGGCCGGTTCGGGTCACGGCGCAGGTAGCCGCTGAGCTCGAGCTGGTTGAGCTGGTGGGTGACGCTCGACAGCGAGGCGAGGCCGACCGCGTCGCCGATCTCGCGCATGCTCGGCGGGTAGCCGCGGCTCGACACCGAGCGCTGGATCGCGTCGAGGATCGCGAGCTGCTTGGCGCTCAGGCTCTTCCGGCGCCGGCCCGCGGCCGCCTTCGTCTTGGCGGCCGGGGTCCCGGCCCTCTGCGCGTCGCTCACGATGCTCCCTCTTCCCGGTGCGCACGCCGCGTGCGCGCCCGCCCGGTCGCGACCCGACAAGGAATGTCGGTGGTCGCTGCTCTACTACGACCAGGCTCTCGAAACTGTATCCGCCGGAACTCACGAGTCGGAACATTCGTTCGAGTGTGTCGCGCGCGAGTCCGCCCGCGGATCAGCCGGAACGGTCCCTTGACCGTTCCGGCGTTCGAAGATATGTTCGGTACAGGCGTTCGGGGCGGCCCTCCCGGCCGAGGGCCTCCCCGAATCCCTGTTGAAAGGAGCGATCCCATGACCGCACAGCTCACCTCCCGCCCGCTCCAGCGCTCGTCCGCGGCCCGGCCCGTCGAGGTACTGCCGTCCGCTCCCGAGCCGATGAACGCGTTCGGCGAAGCGCGGATCGTCCGCACCCGTCTGCGCCTCACGCGCCGCGGCCGCGCCGTGGTGGCCGCTCTGGGGGCCCTGCCGATCGTGGCGGGCGCCTTCGCCTTCGGGCTCAACGGCGGTGGAGCGGTCGCGTCGAGCGACGCCGCTGCGGTCGAGTTCCAGTACGTCACCGTTCACGCGGGCGAGTCGCTCTGGTCGCTCGCCGAGGAGCTCGCCCCGCAGGCGGACCCGCGCGACGTGGTCGACGACATCCTCTCCCTCAACCAGCTCTCGAGCGCGGGCGTCGAGCCCGGGCAGCGCCTCGCGGTCCCGGCCGAGTACGACACCGCTCGCTGAGCCGGGCTGCCCGGACGTCCGCGCCGGGTGCTTCGCTACCATTCCCTGGTGACGACTCTCGATGACCTGCCCCTCCGCGACGACCTCCGAGGCAGGCACCCGTACGGTGCACCCCAGGCGGTCGTGCCCGTCGCCCTCAACGTCAACGAGAACACCCACCCGGTCCCGGACGACGTGATCGCCGACATCGTCGGGCGGGTCACGGAGGCGCTGCGCACCGTCAACCGGTATCCCGACCGCGAGTTCCGAGAGCTGCGCGACTCCCTCGCCGGCTACCTCGGTCACGGGCTCACCGCGGACGGCGTGTGGGCTGCGAACGGATCGAACGAGGTGCTCCAGCACGTCCTTCAGGCCTTCGGCGGTCCCGGGCGCTCGCTGCTGGGGTTCGCGCCCACCTATTCGATGTACTCGATCCTCGCGTCGGGGAGCGGAACGGAGTGGATCCCCGCTCCGCGCGAGGCGGAGTTCGAGATCGGAGCCGAGTACGCCGCGGAGCAGGTGCGCCGGGCCCGGCCCGACATCGTCTTCCTCTGCGCTCCGAACAACCCGACCGGGACGCCGCTCGACCTCGCCGTGATCGAGGCGGTCTACGACGCGACCGACGGCATCGTCGTCGTCGACGAGGCGTACGCCGAGTTCGCGGGCAGGGGCGCGCCCACCGCGCTGAGCCTCCTCCCCGGGCGACCGCGCCTGCTCGTGTCCCGCACCATGAGCAAGGCCTTCGCCTTCGCCGGCGTCCGCCTGGGCTACCTCGCCGCCGACCCCGCGGTGATCGACGCGCTCCGCCTCGTCCGCCTCCCGTACCACCTGTCGGCCCTCACCCAGGCCGCCGCGACCGCCGCCCTCGCTCACGCCGACGAGATGCTCGCCATGGTCGGCGAGATCATCGTGCAGCGCGACCGGATGATCGACGGCCTGCGCGCCCTCGGCTACCGCCCGTACGCGACCGGCAGCAACTTCGTCCTCTTCGGCGGTGTCGCGGATCCGGCCGCCGTGTTCGAGGGCCTGCTCGCCCGCGGCGTCCTCATCCGCGACGTCGGCATCCCGAACCACCTCCGTGTCAGCGCCGGCACCGAGGAGGAGACGACCGCGTTCCTCGAGGCGCTCGCCTCCCTCCCCGCACCGTCGGCCGACCCCACGGTGGCGCTCTCGCGCGAGTGAGCTCCGCCCGGGGGCGGCGACGCGGCGCGAATAGACTGGGAGGCATGACCTCCCCGAGCGCCGCACCCGGGCGCACCGCCTCCCTCAGCCGTGCCACCAGCGAGTCGAGCATCGAGCTCTCCCTCGACCTCGACGGCACGGGCGTCGCCGATCTCGAGACCGGCGTGCCCTTCTTCGACCACCTGCTGACGGCGTTCGCGAAGCATTCGCTCACGGACCTGCGCGTCCGGGCCCGCGGCGACATCGAGATCGACATCCACCACACCGCGGAGGACATCGGCATCGTACTCGGCACGGCCATCCGACAGGCTCTCGGCGACAAGGCCGGGATCTCACGCTTCGGCGACGCGCTCGTCCCCCTCGACGAGGCGCTCGTGCAGGCGGTCGTCGACATCTCGGGGCGCCCCTACCTCGTGCACACCGGCGAGCCGGAGGGCTTCGCGCTGCACCTGATCGGCGGCCACTTCACCGGGTCGATGGTGCGCCACGTCTTCGAGGCGATCGCGTTCAACGCCGGCCTCACCGTGCACGTCACGGTGCTCGGCGGCAGGGACCCGCACCACATCGCCGAAGCGGAGTTCAAGGCGTTCGCCCGCGCCTTCCGTCAGGCCAAGGCCCTCGATCCGCTCGTCTCCGGCGTGCCGTCGACGAAGGGCGCGCTGTGAGCTCGGCCCGCCCCTCCGTCGTGGTCTACGACTACGGCTCGGGGAACGTGCACTCCGCCGTCAAGGCGCTCGAGCTCGCCGGGGCCGACGTCGAGCTGACGGGGGACCGGCAGCGGGCGCTGGAGGCGGACGGCCTCCTCGTGCCCGGCGTCGGCGCCTTCGACGCCGTGATGTCGGCACTGACCCGCGCCCGCGGCGGCGAGATCATCGAGAAGCGCCTCGCCGGCGGGCGCCCCGTCCTGGGCATCTGCGTCGGGATGCAGGTGCTCTTCGAGCGCGGCGTCGAGCGCGGGGTCGAGAGCGAGGGCCTGGGCGAGTGGCCGGGGACGGTGGACCTCCTCCCGGCCGAGGTCGTCCCGCACATGGGTTGGAACACCGTCTCCGCTCCCGAGGGCTCGGTGCTCTTCGACGGCATCGCCGAGGAGCGCTTCTACTTCGTGCACTCCTACGGCGCCCGCGAGTGGTCGCTCGACGTGATGTCCCCGTTCCCGCGTCCCGCGGTCACCTGGGCCGATCACGGAGGCCCCTTCATCGCCGCGGTCGAGAACGGGCCGCTCTCGGCCACGCAGTTCCACCCCGAGAAGTCGGGGGCCGCCGGGCTCCGGCTGCTGGCCAATTGGCTGGGCACCCTCCGCACGAACTAGGATCGGCCGGTGGTCGGCGCCTCCAGGGGCCGGCACCGGCTCCGAGACTGAGGATGACGATGAGCGAGTTCACCAAGGCCCCGGGCCTGGTCCTCCTGCCCGCGATCGACGTGGCGGGCGGCAGGGCCGTGCGGCTCACGCAGGGCGAGGCCGGGACCGAGACCAACTACGGCGACCCGATCGACGCCGCGGGCGACTGGGCCGACCAGGGCGCGGAGTGGATCCACCTCGTCGACCTCGACGCCGCCTTCGGCCGCGGCGACAACCACGGCATCATGAAGAAGGTCATCCGGCAGGTGAAGGGCGTCAACGTCGAGCTCTCCGGCGGGATCCGCGACGACCGCAGCCTCGAGTCCGCGCTGAGCGCCGGCGCGAAGCGCATCAACCTCGGCACCGCGGCGCTCGAGAACCCCGAGTGGGCCGCGAGCGTCATCGCGCAGTACGGCGACCAGATCGCCGTCGGGCTCGACGTCCGGGGCACCACGCTCGCCGCGCGCGGCTGGACCAAGGAGGGCGGCGACCTCTGGCAGGTCCTCGACCGCCTGGAGGAGGCCGGCTGCACCCGCTACGTCGTCACCGACGTCACGAAGGACGGCACGCTCAAGGGCCCGAACCTCGAGCTCCTCGAGCAGGTCATGGCCCGCACCCACCGCCCCGTGATCGCCTCGGGCGGCATCTCGAACCTCGACGACATCGCCGCTCTGCGCGACCTCGTGCCCCAGGGGCTCGAGGGCGCGATCGTCGGCAAGGCGCTGTACGCGGGCGCGTTCACGCTCGCGGAGGCCCTGGATGTCGCATCCGAGTGAGCCCCGCCCGCTCCGGGCGCATCTGACCGACTCCGCCGGCACTCCCTGGGCGGGCCGGCACTTCGAGCCGAGCGCAGCACCGGAGGACGACGGGAGCGCCCCGGAGGCGCTGGTCGCCGCGCTCGAGTCCTTCACCCGCGGCATTCGCGGCCCGGAGGCCGTGGTCGACGCGCTCCGCACGTCCCGCCTGCTCATCCCTCTGGTCGCCCGCCTCGGCGAGGAGGCCGAGGGGGTCGGGGGACTCCGGGCGGACAAGACGCAGGAGCTCGCGATCGTCACGGTCGCCGGACCCGACGGCCGCACGGTGCTCCCCGTCTTCAGCGGCGTCGAGAGCATGCGCCGGTGGGACCCGGCCGCCCGTCCCGTCCCTGTCGACGGGCGCCGCGCGGCCCTGGCGGCCGTCGCGGAGGGCACCGAGGTGATGGTCCTCGACCCCGCGTCCGAGCGGGCGTTCGCGGTCCGGCGCCCGGCGCTCTGGGCGATCGCGGAGGGCGGCGACTGGCGGCCGGCCCCCGCCGATGCGGAGGTGCTCCGGGCTCTGCGCGCGGCTGCGGAGGGGGAGCGGGCGGTCGCCTCGCTCGAGGTGCGCGCGGGAGATCCGGAGCAGCGCCTGGCGGGGCCCGAGCTCGTGGTGGTCCTGAGCCTGCGCCCGGGGCTCGATCAGGACGCGCTCGGCGCCCTCGTCGCGCGCCTGGGGGAGCGGTGGGCGGCCGACGAGACCGTCGCGCAGCGCGTCGACTCGATGACGCTGCAGCTCGCCGCCGCCCGCTGACTCCCGATCAGGTGACCGGGCCGGTCCACTTCTCGCCCGGGCCCTTGCCGATCGGGTCGGCGATCGGGGACGCCTCACGGAACGCGAGCTGGAGGGTGCGGAGGCCGTCGCGCAGGCTCCGGGCGTGCATGTCGCTGATGTCGGGCGCCCCGGCCGTGACCAGGCCCGCGAGCGCGTTGATGAGCTTGCGCGCCTCGTCGAGGTCGACCTGCGCTCCGGGCTCGTCGGCGAGCCCGCACTTGACGGCGGCCGCGCTCATCAGGTGCACGGCGGCGGTGGTGATGATCTCCACCGCCGGGACCTCCGCGATGTCGCGCGCGGCCTCCACGTCGGAGGCTCCGCCGTCCTCGCCGAATCGTCGCGTGTAGTCGTCGTCGTACTGGGCCATGGGTCCTTCGTTCGTCGTCCGTGGTGGAGGGGCGCGGCCGCCGCAGCAGAGGATCGAGGGGCGGCCGGATCCGCTCTGTCGGGCGGGCCGCCGGTCTGCTATGGTTGTCCGGGCTCCGAGGCATGTCCTCGGTTCGAAAGTGGAGATTCTCCCACCCGCGCTTGACCGCTTCACAAGGTTACCGGGTCAGAAGCACTCCGCCCCCGAGGGTCGTCAGACCACCGGAGGCAGGGCTGCGGCTCTCGAGGTCCGCCTCGGGAACCGCGTCACAGGGTGCGAGCGCCGTGCTGCAGGCACGACGTGGACGGGACGATCACCTCTCTCGGGTGCGCTGGAGAAGACTCCGGCAGCGCAGCTGCACTCACCGAGATCAGAGGAGAAACGCAATCAGCGATCCCCGTACCAACGACCGTATCCGCGTCCCCGAGGTCCGCCTCGTGGGTCCCGCAGGAGAACAGGTCGGCGTCGTCAAGATCGAGGTCGCCCTGCGACTCGCGCAGGACGCAGACCTGGACCTGGTCGAGGTCGCCCCCAACTCCAAGCCGCCCGTGGCCAAGATCATGGACTACGGGAAGTTCAAGTACGAGCAGGCTCAGAAGCTCAAGGAAGCCCGTCGCAACCAGGCGAACACGATCCTCAAGGAGGTCCGTTTCCGCCTGAAGATCGACAAGCACGACTACGAGACCAAGCGCAAGCGCGCCGAGGGCTTCCTCAAGGCCGGCGACAAGGTCAAGGCGATGATCCTCTTCCGCGGTCGCGAGCAGTCGCGCCCCGAGATGGGCGTCCGCCTGCTCCAGCGCTTCGCGGAGGACGTCGCCGAGTTCGGCCAGGTCGAGTCCACCCCGACCATCGACGGTCGCAACATGGTGATGGTCATCGGCCCGCTGAAGAACAAGTCCGAGGCGAAGGCCGAGGCCAATGCGGTCCGCGCCGCTCGTCGCGAGGCCAACACCCCTGAGGACACGGCCGAGGCCGAGTCCGTCTAGTACTTCGCCGCCCCGGCCTCGGGGCCGGTGGACGCCCCGCTCGCGGGGCACCGGTTTCGCCCCGCCGAGCGCGGAGTGACGTTCACAAGGAGAGAACATGCCCAAGATGAAGACCCACTCGGGTGCCAAGAAGCGCTTCAAGGTGACCGGCTCCGGCAAGGTCATGAAGCAGCAGGCCGGCATGCGTCACAACCTGGAGTCCAAGTCCAGCGTTCGCACGCGCCGCCTCAACCAGGACCAGGTCCTCGCCCCGCAGGACGCCAAGGTCGCCAAGAAGCTTCTCGGTCTGTAGCCCACCGCCGGCGCAGCCCGCTGCGCCGCGTGGTCGCTACTCAGCCGACACGGATCGATAGGAAGAAACAGCAATGGCAAGAGTGAAGAGGGCCGTCAACGCCCACAAGAAGCGTCGCGTCATCCTCGAGCGCGCCTCGGGCTACCGCGGCCAGCGGTCGCGCCTCTACCGCAAGGCGAAGGAGCAGGTCACCCACTCCCTCGTCTACTCGTACCGCGACCGCCGCGCCAAGAAGGGCGAGTTCCGTCGTCTCTGGATCCAGCGCATCAACGCCGCGTCCCGCGCGAACGGCCTGACCTACAACCGCTTCATCCAGGGCCTCGCCCTGGCCGGCGTCCAGGTCGACCGCCGCATCCTCGCGGACCTCGCGATCACCGAGCCGGCCACGTTCGCCTCGCTCGTCGCGACCGCGAAGAGCGCGCTGCCCGCCGACACCTCGGCGCCCAAGGCCGCAGCGTAGTCAGCACGGCTTCCCGGAGGGGGTCGCGACCGAGAGGTCGCGGCCCCCTCCGTCGTTCGAGGGCCCTCCCGCGCCGTGTCTGCGGGGGCGGCGATCACCGCGCCGATAGGCTCGCCGCATGCTCGACAACCCCCGCTCTCCCCGTGTCCGCTCCGTGGCGAAGCTCACCCGCCGCCCGGCCCGGCTCGAGACGGGGCTCTTCCTCCTCGAGGGCCCGCAGGCACTCTCCGAGGCTCTGCAGTACCGCCCGGAGCTGATCGTCGAGTCGTTCGCGACTCCGACCGCTCTGGAGCGGCACCCCGAGATCGTCGCCGCGGCCGCCGAGGCGGAGGTGGAGATCGAGTACGTGACCGAGGACGTCCTCGACGCGATGGCCGACACCGTCACTCCGCAGGGCTTCGTCGCGGTCTGCCGTCAGTTCCCCACGTCGCTCAAGGACGTCGTCGCCTCCGAGCCGCGCCTCGTGGCGGTGCTCGAGGAGGTCCGCGATCCGGGCAATCTCGGCACGATCATCCGTGCCGCCGACGCCGCCGGCGCTGACGCGGTCGTGCTGTCCGGCCGCTCGGTCGACCTCTACAACCCCAAGGTCGTGCGCTCCACGACCGGCTCGCTCTTCCACCTCCCGGTCGCGGTCGGCGCCGACCTCGCCGACGTGCTGGGCCGGCTCCGCGGCGTGGGACTGCGCTCCGTCGCGGCCGACGTGAAGGGGGAGGACCTGCTCGACGTCCGCGCCCGCGGGGACCTCGCCCAGCCGACCGTCTGGGTCTTCGGCAACGAGGCGCGCGGCCTCGAGGAGGAGTCGCTCGCCCTCGTCGACGGCGTGGTCGCGGTGCCCATCTACGGGGCGGCGGAGTCGCTCAACCTCGCGACCGCGGCCTCCGTCTGCCTGTACGAGAGCGCCTTCGCGCTGCGTTCCTGAGAGGAACCGGGCCGAGGGTGCCGCGAACCTGGAGAACAGGGCGCGTTGTTACCCTTCGGTTAAGAATTCCCTCATGATTTGACCGGCCCATCCCCGTGTGCTTCTCTGACGGCATGGTCACAGCCCCGCAAGACGAGCGCGCCGCCGCTCCCGCCGGTGAACCCCTCGTCGTCCTCTCCGGGGTGCAGAAGCACTACGGCGACTTCCAGGCTCTGAAGGACATCGATCTGACGGTGCACCGGGGCGAGGTCGTCGTGGTCCTCGGCCCCTCCGGATCCGGCAAGTCGACGCTCTGCCGCACGGTCAACCGGCTCGAGACGATCTCGGGCGGCACCATCACCATCGACGGTCAGAAGCTCCCGGAGGAGGGCAAGGGCCTCGCCGCGCTCCGCGCCGACGTCGGGATGGTCTTCCAGTCGTTCAACCTCTTCGCGCACAAGACGATCCTCGAGAACGTCACCCTCGGCCCGATCAAGGTCCGCGGGCTCTCCCGCAAGGACGCGGAGGCCCAGGCCACGGCACTGCTCGACCGGGTCGGCGTCGGCCACCAGGCCGCCAAGACCCCGGCCCAGCTCTCCGGCGGGCAGCAGCAGCGCGTCGCGATCGCGCGGGCGCTGGCGATGAAGCCCAAGGTGATGCTCTTCGACGAGCCGACCTCGGCGCTCGACCCCGAGATGATCAACGAGGTCCTGGACGTGATGGTCGGGCTCGCCAAGGACGGGATGACGATGATCGTCGTCACCCACGAGATGGGCTTCGCCCGGAAGGCCGCCGATCGCGTCGTGTTCATGGCCGACGGCGAGATCCTCGAGGACACCGACCCGGAGTCGTTCTTCACCGCGCCCCGCACCGACCGGGCCAAGGACTTCCTCTCCAAGCTCATCACGCACTAGAAGCGCGATCCGCAGCCACCAGGCAGGTCGGACCCGTGACCCGGGAGCCGACCCGACATCGCCCGCTCCGGCGGGCCGAACCCCAGGAAGGACGATCATGCGCACCAGGCTCATGTTCATGACCGCGGGACTCGCAGCAGCGACCCTCGCCCTCGCCGGCTGCTCCGGCGACTCCGGAACCGCCGGCGGCGGCGCCGGTGGAGGCTCCGAGGGAGGGACCTCCGCGTACGAGGTCGCCTCCGACGTCACTCTCGAGGGCAGCCCGACCTTCGACGCGATGACCGCGGACGGCAAGGTCGTCATCGGCGTCAAGGAGGATCAGCCCGGGCTGGGCTACCTCGACGCGGCGACCGGCGAGCGCTCCGGGTTCGACATCGAGATCGCGAAGTGGACCGCCGCCTCGCTCGGCTTCGCGGCCGACGCCATCGAGTTCAAGGCGATCCCGTCGGCCAACCGCGAGGCGTCGATCGTGAACGGCGACATCGACTACTACGTCGGCACCTACTCGATCACCGACAAGCGCAAGGAGCAGGTCGGCTTCGCCGGACCCTACTTCGAGACCGGCCAGCAGCTGCTCGTCGCGGCCGACAACGACACGATCACCGGACCGGACGACCTCACCGCCGACACCACGGTGTGCTCGGCCACCGGCTCCACCCCGATCCAGAACATCCGCACCAACTACCCCGAGGTGAAGACCGAGGAGTTCGACACGTACTCGCAGTGCGTGGACGCCCTCGCCGACGGCACCGTCGACGCCGTCACCACCGACGGCGCGATCCTGATCGGCTACGCCGCTCAGCGGCCCGACGAGCTCAAGGTCGTCGGCGAGCCCTTCAGCACCGAGCTGTACGGAATCGGCCTGCCCAAGGACGACGACGCCCTGCGCCACTTCGTCAACGGCATGCTGACCGACGGCGGCGAGACCTGGAGCGCCATCTACGACGAGACGCTCGGCCAGTCCGGCACGACCGTCACCCAGCCGGCGGTGAACGACTACTAGGAGGCGCCCCGGGCGGCCCGACCGCCGCCCGGGGGTCCCCTCTCCTCGACCACCACCACCGCTCCGACAGAAGGGCCAGCCGCATGGATGTCCTGTTGAACAACCTCGACGTCTACGTCCCGGCCTTCGGCAACACCCTGATCCTCTTCAGCGTCTCGCTCGTGTTCGCCCTGCTGATCGGCACGGTGGTCGGCGCGATGCGCGTCTCGCCCGTCCCGATCGCCCGCGCGGTCGGCACGGTGTACGTGAACACCATCCGGAACACCCCGCTCACGCTGGTGATGTTCTTCTTCGCCTTCGGCTACCCCAAGCTCGACCTGCCGCAGGTGGACTACACGAACCTGGCGATCTGCGCCCTCAGCCTCTACACCGCGACCTACGTCGCGGAGGTGCTGCGCTCGGGCATCAACACCGTGCCGATCGGCCAGGCCGAGGCCGCCCGCGCGATCGGCCTCGACTTCGGCCTCACCATGACGCAGGTCGTCCTGCCCCAGGCCTTCCGCTCCGTGATCCCGCCGCTCATGAGCGTCCTGATCGCGCTGCTGAAGAACACCACCGTCGCCGCCGGCTTCTCGGTCGCGGAGGCGGGCACCATCGTCCGCGTCCTCAACGAGCGCGGCGAGAACAGCCTCATCGTCGTCCTCTGGGTGGCCCTGGTCTTCGTGGTCCTGGTCACCCTGCTCTCGCTCGTCCAACGTCAGCTCGAGAAGAAGTGGAGGGTCGCCCGATGAGCTCCGTCCTCTTCGACAACCCCGGCCCCCGGGCCGTCGTGCGCAACCGCGTCATCGGCGTCGTCGTCGTCCTGCTGATCGCGGCGTTCCTCGGCTTCGTGGTCTGGCGCTTCGCGGAGTCCGGCCAGTTCGACGCCACCAAGTGGCGCGCGTTCGGCTACCCGCTGGTCTGGCAGAGCATCGGCGGCGCCCTCGGCCGCACGCTCGCGGCCTTCGCCACGGCGGGCGTCGCCAGCCTCGTCCTCGGCCTCCTCCTGGCGATCGGCCGGCTCTCGGACCGGCGCTGGATCAACGTCCCCGTCACGCTCTTCATCGAGCTGTTCCGGGCGATCCCCGTCCTGATCCTGATGATGCTGATGTACTACGGGCTGCCGTTCGCGGGCCTCAAGCTCAGCCCCTACCTCGCCGTCGTCATCGCCCTGACCCTCTACAACGGCTCCGTCTTCTCCGAGATCTTCCGCGCCGGCATCGAAGCCCTCCCGCGAGGACAGAAGGAGGCGGGCTACGCGATCGGCCTGCGCAAGTCCGGCGTGATGCGGCTCATCCTGTTCCCCCAGGCGATCCGCTCGATGCTGCCCGTGATCATCGCCCAGCTCGTCGTCGCCCTCAAGGACACGGCGCTCGGCTCGATCATCACCTACAACGAGCTGCTGTACTACGCGCGCTACCTGGGCAACCAGTCGAGCCTCGACAGCCCGATCATCCCGGCGGCGATCGTCATCGGAGCGATCTACATCGGCATCTGCCTCCTCCTCTCGGGGCTGGCGAAGTGGATCGAGATCCGCACGAAGAGCGGCGGACGCGGCGGCCGCACCATCGGCGGCCACCCTGCAGCCCGCGCGCAGACGGACACGCAGCTGATCGCTGTGCAGGATTGAACTGTGAGGATCGCCCGAGGGCGATCCTCACCGCGGTCGGCTTCCCGACGGGTCGGGTTCCGCAGAGCGTCCTGCGTCCGGCCAGGAGGAATCGCTCGCACGCGATTCCTCCGTTCGCCTCGAGGGTCCGGCGATCGCTCAGCGCATCGAGCGGTGGTGCTCCGCTCCGGCGTCGTCGACGCGGAGGCGGTGGTGATCGGGGAGTCGCGATCGGTCCGGGCGTCTTCCCGTCCGGCGGCGCCCAGCTTCCTGCCGGTCGAGCAGCCTCCGACCCCGGCGTAGCGAGAACCCGCCCCTGCTGGTCGAGCAGCGCCGGTGGCGGGGCTTCGAGGGCCGTCGGCGCAGACGGGGGCCGGTCGCGGGCGAGCGCGACGAGCGCCGCGCGCGGGCGGCGGGAGGGGGCGGAGGCCCTCGCCTACACTGGGGGATCGTGTCAGACAGCAACCCGATCACCGATGAGGCCGTCTCCGCGGCGGTCGCCGACGCCCTCGCCGCCATCGGCGCGGCGGGCGACTCCACCGCTCTGAAGTCCGCCCGAGCCGCCCACCTCGGCGAGGGGTCCGCCCTCGCCCGCCTCAACGCGCAGATGCGCTCCGTCCCGCCCGAGCACAAGGCGGCGTCCGGCAAGCTCGTCGGCGGTGCCCGCAAGCAGGTGGGCGACGCCTTCGCCGCCCGCGAGGCCGAGCTCGTCGAGGCCGAGGACGCGGCCGCGCTCGAGGCCGAGCGCGTGGACGTCACCGCCGGTGCCAGCTTCGTGCGCCGCGGCGCCCGCCACCCTCTCTCGCTGCTCCAGGAGTCGATCGCCGACGTGTTCGTCGGGATGGGCTGGGAGATCGCGGAGGGGCCGGAGCTCGAGAACGAGTGGTTCAACTTCGACGCCCTGAACTTCGACGAGGACCACCCGGCCCGAGCCATGCAGGACACCTTCTTCGTCGACCCCGTCGACTCGCACCTGGTGCTGCGCACGCACACCTCGCCGGTGCAGATCCGCTCGATGCTCGAGCGCCCGCTGCCGCTCTACGTGATCGCTCCCGGACGGGTGTACCGCACCGACGAGCTCGACGCGACGCACACGCCCGTGTTCACGCAGTTCGAGGGCCTCGCCGTCGACCGCGGCCTGACCATGGCGCACCTGCGCGGCACCCTCGAGCACGTCGCGCGGATCCTCTTCGGCGACGACGCGCGCATCCGCCTGCGCCCGAACTACTTCCCCTTCACCGAGCCCAGCGCCGAGCTGGACGTCTGGCACCCGACCTTCGTCGGCGGTGCCCGCTGGATCGAGTGGGGCGGCTGCGGCATGGTGAATCCGAACGTGCTGCGCGCGGCCGGGATCGACCCGGAGGAGTACTCCGGATTCGCCTTCGGCATGGGGATCGAGCGGACCCTGATGTTCCGCAACGACGTGAAGGACATGCGCGACATGGTCGAGGGCGACGTCCGCTTCAGCGAGCAGTACGGGATGGTGATCTGATGCGCATCCCGCTGAGCTGGCTGGGGGAGTACGTCGACCTCGAGCAGGACGTCACGACGGAGTCCGTGCACGCGGCCCTGGTGTCGGTCGGCCTGGAGGAGGAGGACGTCCACCGCTTCGAGGTGACCGGCCCCGTCGTCGTCGGCGAGGTGCTCGACCTCGCTTCGGAGCCGCAGAAGAACGGCAAGACCATCAACTGGTGCCACGTCCGCGTGGCTCCGGAGGGCGGGCGGGCCGCCGACGGCGGAGAGGACGTCCGCGGCATCGTCTGCGGAGCCCACAACTTCGCGGCCGGCGACAAGGTCGTCGTGTCCCTGCCGGGCGCGGTCCTGCCCGGGCCGTTCCCGATCTCCGCGCGGAAGACCTACGGGCACGTGTCCGACGGGATGATCGCCTCGAGCCGCGAGCTCGGCCTCGGGGACGACCACGAGGGCATCCTCCGCCTCGCCTCGCTCGGGCTCGACCCGGAGCCGGGCACGGACGCCGTCGCGCTCCTCGGTCTCGACGACGCCGCGGTCGAGGTCAACGTGACGCCCGACCGCGGCTACGCCTTCTCGATCCGTGGCATCGCCCGCGAGTACGCCCACGCCACCGGAGCCGCCTTCCGCGACCCCGCTCAGGCGCTCCCTCCGCACGAGCGCACGGAGACAGCGCCCGTCTTCCCCGTGTCCGTGGCCGACGAGGCGCCGATCCGCGGCCGTGTCGGCGCCTCCGTGTTCGTCACGCGCGTCGTTCGGGGCGTCGACGTCTCACGACCGACGCCGCCGTGGATGCTCGCGCGACTGCGACTGGCCGGCGTCCGCTCGATCTCGCTCGTCGTGGACATCACCAACTACGTGATGTTCGAGCTGGGCCAGCCGCTGCACGGCTACGACCTGGCGACCCTGCAGGGCGGCATCGTGGTGCGCCGCGCCGCACCGGGGGAGACCCTCGAGACGCTCGACGGCCAGACCCGGCGCCTGCACGCGGAGGACCTCGTCATCGCCGACGACGGCGGGGCGATCGGCCTCGCCGGAGTGATGGGGGGCGCGCGCACCGAGATCTCGGACGCCACGTCCGACGTCCTGCTCGAGGCGGCGAACTTCGACCCGGTCTCGATCGCCCGGACGGCTCGCCGGCACAAGCTGCCGAGCGAGGCGTCGCGGCGCTTCGAGCGCGGCGTCGACCCCGAGGTGGCCTCGGTCGCCGCGGCCCGGGCGGTGCAGCTGCTCGTGGAGCTCGCCGGCGGCACGGCGGACGAGCTCGGCTCGGTCCTGGCCGACCCGCGCACGGCGGAGCCGGTCGAGCTGCCGGACGGCTACGTCGCAGGCCTCATCGGCGTGGAGTACACCCCGGAAGAGATCCGCGGCGCGCTCGTCGAGATCGGCGCCTCCGTCGAGGCCGGCGGAGCGGGCCTGCTGGTGACTCCGCCGAGCTGGCGCCCGGACCTCGTCGACCGCGCCTCGCTCGCGGAGGAGGTCGCCCGCATCACCGGGTACGACCGCATCCCGGCGATCCTGCCCGTCGCGCCTCCCGGCCGCGGTCTGACCCCGGGCCAGAGGCTGCGCCGCACTCTCGCCCAGGCGCTCGCCGCCGCGGGTCTGACCGAGGTGCTCTCGTACCCGTTCCTCTCGCGCTCGATCAACGACCGGCTCGGCTCGGTCGACGGGGAGCCGCAGGAGCAGATCACGCTCGCGAACCCGCTCGACGCGACCGCGGGCCAGCTGCGCATCTCGCTGCTGCCGGGTCTCGTGCAGGTCGCGGCCCGCAACCGCTCGCGCGGCCTGACGGATCTCGCGGTCTACGAGCTCGGCTCCGTCTTCCTCCCGGCCGCCGGCGGCCCGTTCGGCTCGGGGGCGCTCCCTGCGGGCGGGGCGCGTCCGTCCGCGGAGGTCGAGGCCGAGCTGAACGCGGGCATCCCACCGCAGCCGCGGCACCTCGCGGCACTGCTCACGGGTGCCGCCGTCGTGCGCCAGCCCGGTGTCGCCGGGCGTGACGTCGACTGGCGCGACGCCCTCGACGTGGTCCGCGAGGTCTCCGCGGCGACCGGCACCGAGCTGGTGCTGCGCCAGGGGGCCCACGCCGCGCTGCACCCGGGCCGCACCGCCGAGGTCGTCCTCGACGGCGCGGTCATCGGCCACGCGGGGGAGCTGCTCCCGGCGCTCGCCGAGGAGCTCGACCTGCCGCGCCGCGTCGCCGTGGTCGAGCTCGACCTGGAGCCGCTGCTCGCGCGGGCCGGGAGGGTCGTCGTGGCCCGCCCGGTGGGCGCGCTGCCCGCCGCGACCCAGGACCTCTCGCTCGTCGTGCCGGTCGGCACCGCGGCCGCCGAGGTGCGTGCCGCCGTCGCCGAGGGGGCGGGCGAGCTGCTCGAGGCGATCCGCCTGGTCGACGACTACCGCGGCACCGGGCTCGCCGAGGGGACGAAGTCGCTGACCTTCGCGCTGCGCTTCCGCGCGCCGGACCGCACGCTCACCGCGGCCGAGGCGACGGCCGCGAAGGAGAACGGCGTGGCCGTGGCGGCGGAGCGCTTCGGCGCCCGACTCCGCGAGTGAGGCCGGGGGTCCCGTCCGGTTCGGCCGGGCGGGGCCCCGCACCCGCACCGGCTAGGCTCTCGGGCATGACTTTCTCCGTGGCGGTGGCCGGTGCGAGCGGCTACGCGGGCGGCGAGCTGCTGCGACTGCTCGCCGACCACCCCGAGTTCGAGGTGCGCACGGTGACGGCGCACGCCAACGCGGGTCAGCCCCTCGTCGCCGTGCACCCGCACCTCCGCTCGCTCCGCGACCTCGTCCTCGTCGACACGACGACCGGGAACCTCGCCGGGCACGACGTCGTCTTCCTCGCCCTCCCGCACGGGAAGTCGGGCGAGATCACCGCGACCCTCCCCGAGGACGTCCTCGTCGTCGACTGCGGCGCCGACCACCGGTTGACCGACCCGCAGGACTGGGCCGACTTCTACGGGGGCGACTTCGCCGGGGCCTGGCCCTACGGGCTCCCGGAGCTGCTGATCGGCGGCGGCGGACGCAAGCAGCGCGAGGCGCTCGCCGGAGTGCGGCGCATCGCCGTCCCCGGCTGCAACGTCACGGCGATCACGCTCGGCCTGGCCCCCGGCCTGCACGCCGGAGTGATCGAGTCGTCGGACCTCGTCGCGGTCCTCGCCGTCGGCCCCTCGGGTGCGGGCAAGAGCCTGCGGACCGACCTCCTCGCCAGCGAGCTCCTCGGCTCCGCGCACGCCTACGGCCTCGGCGGAGTGCACCGCCACAATCCCGAGATCCGGCAGAACCTCCTGCTCGCCGGAGCCGGATCCGTCTCGATCTCGTTCACCCCGGTCCTCGTGCCGATGTCCCGGGGCATCCTGGCGACCTCGACCGCGCGCCTCGCCCCCGGCGTCTCCGCGCAGGACGTGCGCGCCGCGTGGGAGACCGCCTACGGCGACGAGACCTTCGTCCAGCTGCTCCCGGAGGGCTCCTTCCCCCGGACGGCCGACGTGGTGGGGGCGAACACCGCTCTGATCGGACTCGCCGTGGACGAGCGGGCCCGCCGCGTCGTGGTCGTCTCGGCCATCGACAACCTGGTCAAGGGCACCGCGGGCGCGGCCGTCCAGTCCACCAACATCGCCCTGGGACTCCCGGAGTCCCTCGGCCTGAGCGTGAACGGAGTCGCGCCGTGAGCGTCACCGCAGCAGCAGGGTTCCGGGCGGCCGGAGTCGTCGCCGGGCTGAAGTCGACCGGAGCGCGCGACGTCGCGCTCGTGCAGAACCTCGGCCCGCTGCAGAGCGCCGCCGCGGTCTTCACGAGCAACCGCTGCAAGGCGAACCCCGTCCTCTGGAGCGAGCAGGTGATGCGCGACGGCGTCGTCTCGGCGATCGTCCTCAACTCCGGCGGCGCCAACTGCTACACGGGTGCTCAGGGCTTCCAGGTCACCCACCGCACCGCGGAGCTCGTGGGCGAGAGCCTCGAGGTGTCCGCCGGCGACGTGCTGGTGTGCTCCACCGGGCTGATCGGCGACCAGCTCGACCTCGCGAAGCTCACCGCCGGCGTGACCGGCGCCTCCGCCGAGCTCGCCGGGGGACCCGAGGCGGGCGAGGCGGCCGCCCGCGCGATCATGACCACCGACACGGTCCCGAAGCAGGCGGTGGTCCGTTCCGAGCAGGGCTGGAGCATCGGCGGCATGGCCAAGGGCGCCGGGATGCTCGCGCCGGGTCTGGCGACGATGCTGGTCGTGATCACGACCGACGCGGCCCTCGAGTCCGCCGCTCTCGACACCGCCCTGCGTGCCGCGACCCGCGTCACCTTCGACCGCCTCGACTCGGACGGCTGCATGTCGACGAACGACACCGTCGCACTGCTCGCGAGCGGCGCCAGCGGCGTCGAGGCCGACGCCGACGAGTTCACCGCGGCCCTGACCGCGGTCTGCCGCGACCTCACCCTGCAGCTGCAGGCGGATGCGGAGGGCGCCGCCCACGACGTCGCGATCCGCGTGCTGAACGCCGCGACCGAGGACGAGGCCGTGGTCGTCGCCCGCGCCGTCTCCCGCAGCAACCTGTTCAAGGCCGCGATCTTCGGCAAGGATCCCAACTGGGGCCGCGTCCTCGCCGCCGTGGGCACGACCGATGCGCAGTTCGACCCGTACGGCATCGACGTCGCGATGAACGGGGTGCAGGTCTGCCTCGCGGGCGAGCCGCACGAGAGCCGCGACCTCGTCGACCTCGCCCCTCGGGAGGTCGCCGTCGACATCGACCTGCACGCCGGCGACGCGACGGCCACGATCTGGACCAACGACCTCACGCACGACTACGTGCACGAGAACTCCGCGTACTCGAGCTGAGGCGGCCATGAGCGACGACACCACTCTCTCGGCCGAGAGCCGCGCCGAGCGCGACGCCGCGCCCGGGAAGGCCGCGACGCTCATCGAGTCGCTGCCCTGGCTGCAGAGCTTCCACGGGCGCACGATGGTGATCAAGTTCGGCGGCAACGCGATGGTGTCGGAGGAGCTGCAGCGCTCCTTCGCCCAGGACATGGTCTACCTGCGCTACGCCGGGATCCGCCCCGTGGTCGTCCACGGCGGCGGGCCCCAGATCTCGCGGATGCTCGACCGGCTGGGGATCGAGAGCGAGTTCCGGGGCGGTTACCGGGTCACGAGCCCCGAGGCGATGGAGGTGGTGCGGATGGTGCTCACCGGCAGCATCAGCCGCGACATCGTCCGCCGGATCAATGAGCACGGCCCCCTCGCCGCCGGCATCTCCGGTGAGGACGCGGGCCTCTTCGTCGGCCGCCGCCGCGGTGTCGTGATCGACGGCGAGGAGCACGACCTCGGACTCGTCGGAGACGTGATCGCCGTGGACCCCGCCGCCGTCCTCGCTCAGCTCGAGGCCGGCCGGATCCCGGTCGTGTCCTCGATCGCCCCCGATTCGGACGACCCCACGCAGTCGCTGAACGTCAACGCCGACGCCGCCGCCGCCGCGCTGGCCGTCGCGCTCGGCGCCGAGAAGCTCGTCGTCCTCACCGACGTGGCCGGCCTCTACTCCGACTGGCCCGACCGCGAGTCGCTCGTCTCGCACATCCGCTCGGACGACCTCGCGGCTCTGCTGCCCTCGCTCGAATCGGGCATGATCCCCAAGATGACCGCCTGCCTCGACGCCGTGCGCGGGGGAGTGCCCAAGGCCGCCATCATCGACGGCCGCATCCCGCACTCGATCCTGCTCGAGGTGTTCACCTCGGAGGGCATCGGCACCGAGGTCGTCGCCTCGCTCGACCCCCGCGACCGGGAGCGAATGTCGGGCCGCTGATCCTCAGCGGCCCCGGCTCCGAGCGCCCGTCCCGTCCGGGACGCGCGCACCGTCGGCCCTCGCGGCCGGACCGCTCCGATCGAAAGGCCACCATGTCCACCCCCACGACCGCGTCCCGCACCGGCTCGGCGCGCGACCGCTACTCCGCCGCGATGATGCAGACCTTCGCGCCGCCGCTCGCCGTGCTCGAGCGCGGCGAGGGCTGCCGGGTCTGGGACGTCGACGGGCGGGAGTACCTCGACTTCCTCGGCGGCATCGCGGTCAACTCGCTCGGCCATGCGCATCCCGTGTTCGTCGAGGCCGTGACGCGCCAGGCCGGTGCGCTCGCCCACGTCTCCAACTACTTCGCGACCGCCCCGCAGATCGAGCTGGCCGAGACCCTGCGCCGCCTCACCGGGGCCGGGGAGACGGGCCGCGTCTACTTCGCCAACTCGGGCACCGAGGCCAACGAGGCGGCCTTCAAGCTGGCGCGGCTGAATGCGGCCGGCGGCCGGCACCGCGTCCTGGCGCTGCAGAACGCGTTCCACGGGCGGACGATGGGCGCGCTCGCGCTGACCGGCAAGGCGGCCATGCGCGCGCCGTTCGAGCCGATGCCGGGAGGGGTCGAGCACCTCGAGGCGAGCATCGAGGCCCTCGAGGCGGCTCTCGACGAGTCCGTCGCCGCGCTGATCGTCGAGCCCATCCAGGGGGAGGCGGGGGTCATCCCGCTGCCGGCCGGCTACCTCGAGCGCGCGCGTGAGCTCACCCGCGAGCACGCCGCGTTGCTCATCGTCGACGAGATCCAGACCGGGGTCGGGCGGACCGGACGCTGGTTCGCGTACCAGGAGGCGGGGATCCTGCCCGACGCCGTCACCCTGGCCAAGGGGCTCGGCGGAGGCTTCCCCGTCGGAGCGCTGGTGACCTTCGGCGAGGCGTCCGACCTCCTGCAGAAGGGCCACCACGGCAGCACCTTCGGCGGCAATCCGCTCGCGACCGCCGTGGCCGGAGCCGTGCTCGCCGAGATCGAGCGCGCCGACCTTCTCGGCAACGCGCGGGAGCGCGGGGCGCAGATCGTCGACGCGCTGACCGCTCTCGACTCGCCCCTGATCGGAGGGGTCCGCGGCGCGGGCCTCCTCCTGGGCATCGCCCTGACCCGGCCGGTCGCCGCCGAGCTCGCCGCCGCCTGCCTCGACGCCGGCCTGATCGTGAACGCGGCGAACGACTCGAGCATCCGGCTCGCGCCTCCGCTCGTGGTGACCGCCGCCGACGTCGCCGAGTTCGCCGAGCGCTTCGGCCGCGCACTGCAGACCCTCTGACCCCGTACCTCCACCGAAAGCGACCAGCACCGTGACCCGCCACTTCCTCCGCGACGACGACATCACTCCCGCCGAGCAGGCCGAGATCCTCGACCTCGCCCTCGAGCTCAAGCGCGACCGCTTCTCCCGGAAGCCCCTCGCCGGGCCGCAGACCGTCGCCGTGATCTTCGACAAGTCCTCCACGCGCACCCGTGTCTCCTTCGCGGTCGGCATCGCCGATCTCGGCGGCAGCCCCCTGATCATCTCGACCGCGAGCAGCCAGCTCGGCGGCAAGGAGACCGCCTCCGACACGGCGCGGGTCCTGGAGCGCCAGGTCGCCGCCATCGTATGGCGCACCTACGCGCAGTCGGGCCTGGAGGAGATGGCGCGCAGCACGCGCGTGCCGGTCGTCAACGCGCTCTCGGACGAGTTCCACCCGTGCCAGCTCCTCGCCGACCTGCTGACCATCCGCGAGCACCGCGGTCACCTCGCGGGACTCACGCTCACGTTCTTCGGCGACGGAGCGAGCAACATGGCGCACTCGTACCTCCTGGCGGGGGCCACGGCCGGCATGCACGTCCGCATCGTCTCCCCGGAGTCGTACTCGCCGGACGCGGCGGTCCTGGCCGATGCGCAGCGCATCGCCGCGACCACCGGCGGATCGGCGATCACCACGACCGACCCCGACGAGGGCGCGGCCGGCTCCGACATCGTGATCACGGACACGTGGGTGTCGATGGGCAAGGAGGACGAGAAGGCGGCGCGCGTCGCGACCTTCGGCGCCTACCGGGTCGACGCCGCCACGATGGCCGCTGCCGCTCCCGACGCGCTGTTCCTGCACTGCCTGCCCGCGGACCGCGGCTACGAGGTGACCGCCGACGTGATCGACGGCCCGCAGAGCGTGATCTGGGACGAGGCGGAGAACCGCCTGCACGCGCAGAAGGCCCTGCTCGTGTGGCTCCTGGAGCGCGCCGGCACCGCCGACGCCGCTCAGTAGACTCGACAGCCGAACCCGAGGAGAACCATGACGGAACGACCCTCCGCCCGCGCGGGCGAGGCCGGAGCCCTCTGGGGCGGCCGCTTCGCCGGCGGCCCCTCGCCCGAGCTCGCCGCGCTCTCGAGGTCGACCCACTTCGACTGGCAGCTCGCCCCCTACGACCTCGCCGGCTCCCGCGCCCACGCCCGGGCGCTCGCCGGAGCGGGCTACCTCGACGACGCCGAGCTCACCGCGATGCTCGCGGCGCTCGACCGGCTCGAGGCTGCCGTCGCCGACGGGAGCTTCGCCGCCGACGAGTCCGACGAGGACGTGCACGGCGCCCTCGAGCGCGGCCTGATGCTCGAAGCCGGTCCCGAGCTCGGCGGCAAGCTCCGCGCGGGGCGCTCGCGCAACGACCAGATCGCCACCTTCGTCCGGATGTACCTCCGCGACCACGCGGCGCTCGTCTCGGAGCTGGTGGTGCAGCTCATCGACGCCCTCGCCGCGCAGGCGTCGGCGCACCCGACGGCGATCATGCCCGGGCGCACCCACCTCCAGCACGCTCAGCCCGTGCTCCTCGCGCACCATCTGCTCGCCCACGGCTGGGCGCTGCTGCGCGATCTGGAGCGCCTGCGGGACTGGGCCGTCCGGGCGGACGTCTCGCCCTACGGCTCGGGCGCCCTCGCCGGCTCGACCCTCGGCCTGGACGCCGAGGCGGTCGCCCGCGATCTCGGCTTCGCGTCGAGCGTGCCGAACTCGATCGACGGGACGGCCAGCCGCGACCTCGTCGCCGAGTTCGCCTTCGTCACCGCCATGATCGGGATCGACGTCTCGCGCATCGCGGAGGAGGTCATCCTCTGGAACACGCGGGAGTTCGCCTTCGTCACGCTCGACGACGGCTACTCGACCGGGTCCTCGATCATGCCGCAGAAGAAGAACCCCGACATCGCCGAGCTCGCCCGGGGGAAGTCCGGCCGCTTGATCGGCAACCTCACCGGGCTGCTCGCGACCCTCAAGGCGCTGCCGCTCGCCTACAACCGCGACCTGCAGGAGGACAAGGAGCCGGTCTTCGACTCGGTGACGACCCTCGAGGTCCTGCTACCCGCGTTCAGCGGCATGATCGCGACCCTCACCTTCCACACCGACCGGATGGCGGAGCTCGCGCCCCAGGGCTTCTCCCTCGCGACCGACGTGGCCGAGTGGCTCGTGAAGAAGCACGTGCCCTTCCGGGACGCCCACGAGATCACCGGCGAGCTGGTCAAGCTGGCGGAGTCGCAGGGGAGGGGGCTCGAGGATCTCGACGACGCCGCGCTCGCCTCGGTGTCGCCGCTGCTCACTCCAGACGTGCGGTCCGTCCTCAGCATCGAGGGATCGGTGGCGAGCCGGGACGGTGTCGGCGGCACGGCTCCCGACCGCGTCGCGGAGCAGCTCACCCGGCTGACCGAGCGCGTCCGGGTCGTGCGCGGATCCCTCCGGGGGGAGCGCCCGTGACCCTTCGAGGAGCGCCGGGCGACGACGGCCGTCCGCCGCTGCGCCCCTGGCAGCAGCGGACTCTGGTGCTCGTCGCCGCAGTCGTCATCGTCGCGGTGATCGTGATCACCCTCGTGTCGGGCCAGAGCTTCTTCTGAGCGCCGACCTCCCCGACCTCGCGCGCTCGGCCCTCGAAGTGGCACCGGAGCTGCTCGGCCGCATCCTCCTGCACCGCACGCCGGAGGGCGTGGTCGGCGTCCGGCTGACCGAGGTCGAGGCGTACCTCGGAACCGGTGAGGATCCGGGCTCGCATGCGCACCGCGGACCGACACCCCGGACGGCTCCCATGTTCGGTCGGCCCGGGTCCGTGTACGCGTACTTCACGTACGGGATGCACACCTGCGTGAACATCGTCTGCTCCCCGGCGGGCGCGGCGTCGGCGGTGCTGCTGCGCGCAGGCGAGGTCGTATCGGGGGAGGATCTCGCGATGATCCGGCGCGGACCCGTTCGCAGCCGGGATCTGGCCCGCGGACCCGCACGGCTGGCGAAGGCCCTCGGAGTCCGTCTCACCGAGTCGGGCGACCCGCTCGAGGCGGCGTTCGAGCTGCTGCCGGGGGAGAGGCCATCCTCCGTGGCGGCGGGCCCGCGCACCGGCGTCTCGGGCCCGGGCGGCGGGGACGACTTCCCGTGGCGCTTCAGCATCCCGGGCGACCCCACCGTCTCGCCCTACCGGAGAGCAGTGCCCCGGCGGCGGCCCGGAGCTCAGCCCGCGAGGTAGAGCCGGGCGAGCACGCCGAGAGCCGCCGACCAGGCGAGGCTCGCCAGCGTGCCGATGATGAACCGCTCGCGCGCCTCCGGGGAGGCGAGCTCGCTGAAGCGGCCGACGCCCTTGATCGCCACCACGACCGCGATCCCCTCGGGGAGACCGCTCATCAGTGCGCCGGCCGTCGCGATCCGCTCGAGAACCCCTATCGTCGTCCCGCCGCGGAGCACCTCGATCGGCTGGCCGATCGCCGAGGGCGCGCTCCCGGCGGCGGGGCGGGAGGATCCGGCGACCATGATGCCGCCGTGGCTGCCGCTGCGGGAGTCGGCCGTCGCGAGCCGGAGGGTGAGCAGCACGATCGGCCCGCCGCCCGCGACCGCCAGCGCGAAGGCCGGCACCGCCACCAGGACGGAGTGGATCGGGGGCGCGGACGGTCCGGCGACCGCCGTGAGGAGGAAGGCGGCGGCCGCCGCCGCGAGGGGGATCCAGGCGAGCTGCGGACGGCGCAGGCGCACGGCCAGCATCGCACCGGCGAGTCCGGCGAGCAGCACGAGCACCACGCCCGTCCACGAGGCGGACTGCAGCGCGGAGGCGAGGAGCAGGGCGGGGGATCCGGGGGGTGCCGTCATCGGGGTGTCCTCTCGTCGGTGGGGTCGAGCGTACGGTCGACCACCGTCAGCAGGCGCGCGAGCGCATCACGGGCGGGAGCGTCGACTCGAGCACTCGCCGCGCGGACCCGGAGGCTGACCGCCTGCGGGCTGACGGCGAGGCGCTCGGCCGCATCCTTCTGGGAGAGGCCGCTCTCGAGCAGGTCGACGATCTGCCAGCCGGCCTCGGAGCGCGCGTCGCGCAGCAGGAGGAGCGGATCGATCAGCGCCTGGACGTCCGCCGGTGCCGGCGCCGCCGTTCCCGGTGCGTCCGGATCGAGGGAGAAGCGCGTCGGCCGGCCCTTCGCCGCCTCGACCGCCCGGCGCGCCGCGAAGTACGCCTCCCCGGTCGCCGCTCTCGTGGTCGCGGGGAGTGGCCGGTCGACGAGGCCGATCCCGAGGCCGATGCTCCAGTGGCCGGTCCGGTGCAGCTCGAGCACGAGCGCGACGACGGCATCGGCCCGGTCGAGCACGCACTGGAACTCGTCGCCCGCCGTCCGCTCCGGGGGCAGGACGAACGACGCCCGACCGTCGTCGATCAGGCTCGCGATCGCCTGGTCCACGCGGTCGTGGTCGTGCCTGCTGTCGCGCTGATCCGCGGTGATGACGAACATCGGACCTCCTCGATCAAGTATCTGCACTTGATCGCCCGGGATCAAGCCTGTGCGCTTGACTCCCGGAGACCGGCTCCTTCCCGCCGCGGTAGCCTGGTCGGGTGATCGACCAGCACCTCCCCGGGTCCGCGACGAGCCCGCAGCTCGACCCCGCCTTCGACTCCGTGTGGGACGAGCTGGTCTGGCGAGGCTCGGTGCACGTGTCGACCGATGCGGGAGCGTTGCGCGAGCTGCTGTCGGGGGAGCCGATCACCTACTACTGCGGTTTCGACCCGACCGCGCCCAGCCTCCACCTCGGGAACCTGGTGCAGCTGATCGTCATGCGCCGGCTCCAGCTGGCCGGGCATCGGCCGCTCGGGCTCGTCGGCGGCTCGACCGGGCTGATCGGGGATCCGCGTCCGACGGCCGAGCGGACGCTGAACTCGCGCGAGACGGTGACGGCGTGGGTCGAGCGCCTCCAGGCGCAGGTGTCCCGGTTCGTTCCCGCGGGCGGCGACAACGGGCTGCGCCTGGTCAACAACCTCGACTGGACCGCTCCGCTGTCGGCGATCGACTTCCTGCGGGAGATCGGGAAGCACTTCCGCGTGGGGACGATGCTCAAGAAGGACGCGGTCAGCGCCCGCCTCAACTCCGACGCGGGGATCAGCTACACCGAGTTCAGCTACCAGATCCTGCAGGGACTCGACTACCTGGAGCTCTACCGGCAGTACGGGTGCGTCCTGCAGACCGGCGGCAGCGACCAGTGGGGCAACCTGACGAGCGGGACCGACCTGATCCACCGCACGGAGGGCGTGTCGGTCCACGCGATCGGCACACCGCTGGTGATGAACTCCGACGGCACCAAGTTCGGCAAGAGCGAGGGCAACGCCGTCTGGCTCGACTCCGAGCTCACCAGCCCGTACGCGTTCTACCAGTTCTGGGTCAACACGGACGACCGTGACGTCGCCGACCGCCTGCGGATCTTCACCTTCCTGCCGCGCACGGAGATCGAGCGCCTGGAGAAGGCCGCTGCCGACGAGCCGTTCCGCCGGGAGGCGCAGCGCGCGCTCGCCTGGGAGGTCACGTCGCTGGTGCACGGAGCGGAGGCGACGCGCTCGGTGATCGACGCCTCGGCCGCGCTCTTCGGCAAGGGCTCGCTCGAGGGGATCGACCCGGTCATCCTCCGCGGCGCACTCGAGGCGGTGCCCTCGATGGAGGCGACCCCGGAGACGCCGGCGCTGCAGGCGTTCGTCGAGACCGGACTCGTCGCCAGCACGGGGGAGGCGCGGCGGGCTCTCGCCCAGGGCGGGCTCTCGGTGAACAACACCGCCCTCCCGTCCGAGACCGTCACGCTCGGCGAGCTCCCGTTGATCGATGGGATCGCCGTCCTTCGTCGCGGCAAGAAGAGCTTCGCCGGGGCCTTCGTCCGCTGACCGCGTGCCCGCTCTCCTCGAGCGGACGCGGATGATGACGGCGTGGGCGGTCTCATCAACACGGTGTCCCGTGTCCGGTGTCCGGTGTCCGGTGTCCGGTGTCCGGTGTCCGGTGTCCGGTGTCCGGTGTCCGGTGTCCGGTGTCCGGTGTCCGGTGTCCGGTGTCCGGTAGCCGGTAGCCGGTAGCCGGTAGCCGGTAGCCGGTGTCCGGTGTCCGGTGTCCGGTGTCCGGTGTCCGGTGTCCGGTGTCCGGTGTCCGGTAGCCGGTAGCCGGTGTCCGGTAGCCGGTGTCGGGTACCGAGTCGGACACTCAGCGACGCACGGCCCCTGAATCGCGACACGCCCGGGACGCAGGCGATTTGCCGCTCGGCCGAGGCCCGACGTAATGTAACTCCTCGTCACCCCAAAGGAGCGGCAAGCGGGAGTCAGGCGCAGAGCGTCGAGACCAGCTGGCCCACCTCAAGCGGGGACCATCCCCTCGCTCCCAGGCCTGTTAGAGATTCGTCTCTTGAAGACTGCGGGATCGCGAGCGTAAGATGCAAAGCCTTCACGGGACACGGTCCCGGCTTCGTTGCAAGGCCTCACGGCCGAGCCCGGTGCAGCGGTGCGGTCCTCGATCGTGCAGCGAACACCACGAAGAAGCCGGACTTGACACGGCCTGCGGATGTGCTAAGTTAGTCGAGTTGCCACGGAGGCGATCGGGACTTCAGTCCTGACAAGCCTAACCGGTCTCGGCAAGCAAGACAAATCGAGTGGCTCACGCCCTCGTACAGCAAACTTCGATCACTTTCGTTGTGAAGCACCGTTCTGGTGTGGAGGCGGGATGTGTCCGATTCTTGAGAACTCAACAGCGTGCACTATGTTCAATGCCAATTTTATACCCCGGCCTTGATCTTCGGATCGGGTTGGGATTCCTTTGGAAATTGATGTCAGCTTCCGGCTTTCGGGTCGGAGAGATGTCTTATTTGCTAGAGGTCAAACTTGACTCTCCTTCTCTTCGGGGTTGGGGGTCGTAATTTTTTTACGGAGAGTTTGATCCTGGCTCAGGACGAACGCTGGCGGCGTGCTTAACACATGCAAGTCGAACGATGAAGCCCAGCTTGCTGGGTGGATTAGTGGCGAACGGGTGAGTAACACGTGAGTAACCTGCCCTTGACTCTGGGATAAGCGCTGGAAACGGCGTCTAATACCGGATACGACCTGCCCCGGCATCGGGTGCGGGTGGAAAGTTTTTCGGTCAAGGATGGACTCGCGGCCTATCAGCTAGTTGGTGAGGTAATGGCTCACCAAGGCGACGACGGGTAGCCGGCCTGAGAGGGTGACCGGCCACACTGGGACTGAGACACGGCCCAGACTCCTACGGGAGGCAGCAGTGGGGAATATTGCACAATGGGCGAAAGCCTGATGC
>NZ_PSUE01000060.1:0-1095 GCF_002931645.1 Rathayibacter sp. AY2B5
CGCGCGCAGCGGATAGGGACCGAACTGTCTCACGACGTTCTAAACCCAGCTCGCGTACCGCTTTAATGGGCGAACAGCCCAACCCTTGGGACCTACTCCAGCCCCAGGATGCGACGAGCCGACATCGAGGTGCCAAACCATGCCGTCGATATGGACTCTTGGGCAAGATCAGCCTGTTATCCCCGAGGTACCTTTTATCCGTTGAGCGACAGCGCTTCCACAAGCCACTGCCGGATCACTAGTCCCGACTTTCGTCCCTGCTCGACTTGTCAGTCTCACAGTCAAGCTCCCTTGTGCACTTACACTCGCCACCTGATTGCCAACCAGGTTGAGGGAACCTTTGGGCGCCTCCGTTACTCTTTGGGAGGCAACCGCCCCAGTTAAACTACCCATCAGGCACTGTCCCTGAACCCGATTAGGGTCCGAAGTTAGATATCCAGAGTGACCAGAGTGGTATTTCAACAATGACTCCACGAACACTAGCGTGCCCGCTTCAACGTCTCCCACCTATCCTACACAAGCCACACCGAACACCAATACCAAACTATAGTAAAGGTCACGGGGTCTTTCCGTCCTGCTGCGCGTAACGAGCATCTTTACTCGTAATGCAATTTCGCCGAGTTCGCGGTTGAGACAGCTGGGAAGTCGTTACGCCATTCGTGCAGGTCGGAACTTACCCGACAAGGAATTTCGCTACCTTAGGATGGTTATAGTTACCACCGCCGTTTACTGGGGCTTAAATTCTCAGCTTCGCCTTGCGGCTAACCGTTCCTCTTAACCTTCCAGCACCGGGCAGGCGTCAGTCCGTATACATCGTCTTGCGACTTAGCACGGACCTGTGTTTTTAGTAAACAGTCGCTTCCCACTGGTCTCTGCGGCCATCGAACGCTCCCGGAGCAAGTCCGTTCACGCCTCAGGCCCCCCTTCTCCCGAAGTTACGGGGGCATTTTGCCGAGTTCCTTAACCACGATTCTCTCGATCTCCTTAGTATTCTCTACCTGACCACCTGAGTCGGTTTGGGGTACGGGCAGCTAGAACCTCGCGTCGATGCTTTTCTTGGCAGCATAGGATCACCGATTTCGACTTGCGTCTACC
>NZ_PSUE01000061.1:0-1084 GCF_002931645.1 Rathayibacter sp. AY2B5
CTCATGGGGTGCTTCCGGTGGGCGCCGCCCCCACCCCGCCGACACCCGCGCCCACAGGAAGCACCCCATGAGCAGCATCAACCAGACCGCGCACCAGCTCGCGGCCGCCGGCGTGTCCGTCATCCCCGTCGCCCCCGGCACCAGCAAGCGCCCCCACGGCTCGTGGAAGCAGGCGCAGACCACCATCGCCACACCCGCCGAGATCGACCAGACGTGGACCGGCGACACCCCCTTCGGGCTCGGAATCGTCACCGGCGCCGTCTCCGGCAACCTCGAGATGCTCGAACTCGAAGGCCGCGCCATGAACCGCCTCCCCGAGCTCGCGCAGCTCGCCCAGGACTCCGGCGTCGGCGACCTCTGGGCCCGCGTGTCCACCGGCTGGCTTGAGCAGTCACCCTCCGGCGGCATCCACTGGCTGTACCGCACCGACCGGCCCGTCGTCGGCAACACGAAGCTCGCCGCCGACCCCGACCACCAGACCCTCGCCGAGACCCGCGGCGAAGGCGGCTTCGTCGTCGCCGCGCCCACCCCCGGTGCCTTCCACGACACCGGCCGCCCCTGGCTCCGCATCGCCGGCGGCCCGGACAGCATCCCCACCCTCACCGACGACGAGCGCGGCACCCTCCACGCCATCATCGGGACCCTCGACGAGACCCCCGCCCCCGAACAGGCCGCGACCCTGTCGGCCACCTGGACGGCGACGCCCGCGAACCGCGACGGCGACGTCACCCCCGGCGACGACTACGAAGCGCGCACCGACTGGGCCGACATCCTCACCCCCCACGGCTGGACCCTGATCTTCGCCCGCGGCACCACCCGCTACTGGCGCCGCCCCGGCAAGGACGCGGACATCTCCGCGACCACCGGCCACGCCCGCGACCGCGACCGCCTCTTCGTATTCACCACCTCCACCGTCTTCGACTCCGAGACCCCCTACACGAAGTTCGGCGCGTACGCCGTCCTCGAGCACGGCGGCGACCACTCCGCCGCCGCCACCGCCCTCGCCGGATCCGGATACGGCCACCGCGCCGAACTTCGTGTAGGGGGTCTCGGAGTCGAAGACGGTGGAGGTGGTGAATACGAA